>NZ_JBEZBN010000077.1:0-26356 GCF_040647115.1 Streptomyces sp. NPDC044571 | reverse complement strand
GGGGGGTTGGGGGTCAACGTCGGGGGGGGGGGGGGGGGGGGGGCGCCGGGGGGGGGGGGGGGGGGGGCCCCCCCCCCCCCGGCGGCGGATCAGACCTTCTGGACCGTCCACGCCTGCGTCGGCCGGCCGTCGGCGCGCTGCAGGTCGAGCAGCCAGTCCCCGTAGTACGGGCGGTTGCTCACGGTCAGGGCGAAGCCGCCGCTCGGGTCGGTGACGGTGAACGCGCCACCGCGGGACGACACCTTCCACTGCTGGGCGCCGTTGCTGCCGCACGGCTGCTGGGCGATCCACATGCCCGCGGCCGGGGCTCCGCCGGTCTGCAGGCACTTGCCCGAGACGGCGGACCGGATGCGGACGAGCCCGTTCCCCGCGTCGTCGAACAGCCACTGCTGCTGGGCGTAGCCGTTGGACCGCGCTCCGACGAGCACCGTGCCGTCGGCGGAACGGCCGCCCCACAGCTCGGCGGCCATGCCGGTGCTGCCGTTGCCGAGGGTGTAGCGGGTGCCGGGCGTGGTGGTACCGCCTCCTGCGGCCGTCGTACGGAACGAGGTGGCCTTGCCGGGGCCGCTGTCACGGCCGGCGGCGTCGCGGACCGACACGGCGACCTTGTACTCGGTACCGGGCTGGAGGTTGTAGATGCGCAGCGCCTGCGACTGGACCCAGGTCAGGTGCTTCCCGTTCAGCAGGACCTGGTACCACGCGGCCCCGTCCACCTTGGGCCAGCTCACCACGACGGAGGTGGCCTGGATCTGGGCGGCCTTGACCGCCGGGCCGCCCGTGGGCTGCTTGGTGGGCGACGGGGTCGGCTTCGGCGTGGGCTTGGGGTTCGGGTCGGGGTTCGTCCCGTCACCGCCCTTCGCCCGCATCAGGAACTGGTTGTCGGCGATGTTCCAGTGCGTGGCCAGGTAACTGCCGGGCTTGGGGCTGGTGTGGAAGTAGTCGTCGTGGTTGCAGTCCAGGATGTTCTCGGCGGCCTGGTTGCTGCACACGTAGCGCATCTGCGGGTAGTACGGGGTGTCCGAGTAGCACATGACGTCGTACTCGTCCGTGCAGTGCGCGCCGCGGCTGGTGTTGGGGGCGCTGTTGTTGACCGCGCCCAGGTTGTGGCCGAGTTCGTGCGCCGCCGTGTGGCCGCCCCAGCAGCCCGAGTCCGTACGCCCGTAGGAGGGGCCGAAGTTGCTCTGGTTGTTCTGGCCGGGCCGCTCGTCACCGGCGAAGGTGCCGATGCCGCAGTAGACCTGCGTGTCCGCGAAGATCATGTACTTACGGTCGCGGCGGTCGAGTCCCTTGCCCGCGAGCGCGTTGTTCGTCGCGCTGAACTCGGACAGTGCGGAGGCCGGGAGCTCGATGTTGAGCACGGTCGGCGTGCAGTCCGCGGCCGTCACGTAGCGGATGTGGCGGACGCCGCCGGTCTCCTGGGCGCTCGCCGAGTAGATGAGGTCGGCGTCGGCCGCCCACTTGCGGAACGAGGCGAGGTACTCGGAGTACCGGTCGCGGTCGGGGCCGTGGACGTACACGACCTGCACGCGGTTGCCGGTGCTGCCGTCGCCGTCGCACTGGACGGTCTGGCCCGCGGGCCCGGCGGCGACGGCCTGGCCGCCGGACGACTGGGCGGGTGCCGGGGCGGCGGCGGGAGCGGACTTGGCGGACCGGGCGTCGGCGGCGGGCGCGTCCTGAGGACGCCCGCTGCCTTCGACCGCGGCCTGGTCACCGGGCTTCGCCGGGTCGGCCGCCGGCGCCGTCGTCTTGACGGCCGGGGCGATGTCCGCCTTGATGTCGACGCCCTTCGGCGGGGCGTCGGGGCCGTGGGTGCAGAGGCCGGCCTCCGTGCGGTAGACGCCGATGCAACGGTCGCCCTTCGGGGCGGGCTTGAGACCGTCGTAGACCATGCCGCGCGCGCTGTCGTTGGCGGGCTCTCCCACGATGGGGGCCGGCTCCTGGTCCCGGGCCGGTGCGGCGGCCGGTACGAGGGTGTCCGCGGCCGCTTCGGCCTGTGCGGGGGTCCCTGCCTGGGCGTCCTCTCCCAGTCCGGAGTAGGCGAGGCCTCCCGCGATCACCGCCGCCGTGGCCATGGCGGCGGTGAGAAGTATCAACCGTCTGGGCTTGCGCCGGTGTTCGCGCTTCTTCCTGCGGTGGCTGGTCATGCGCACCTCAAATCCTTGGTCGGAGGAGTGGGTGCGCGGAAGCCTGCCAGATGAGCGCGGTGGAGAATTCGGACAAACGGGAATGACTCTTGAGATATCTGACTGTTACCTTCGCGTTTGATTTGATGAACAGTCAATTCCCTTTGATTCAAGGGCAGTTACGCGCGTAGTGGCTTAATGGTCCAGGCCTTTTCGGTGATCTCGTTACCGAATCGAAATAACCGGTACCGCCTTGTTGACGGTAATTCAGTCAGGGATTCACCTAATTACTACCTGCTGAATTCCCGTCGTCACGAGCCGTGAGGAATAGACCCCTCCGGCCGACGAGGATGCCCGTCAGCGTCAGCAGGAGCCCGCAGAACTGCCGTGCGGTGAGCGCCTCCCCGGCGAGCGCGGTGCCCAGCAGCACGCCCGTCACCGGGTTGAGGAGACCGAGCAGGCCGACCGTCGCGGCCGGCAGTCGGCGCAGCCCGGAGAACCAGGCGGCGAAGGCGAGGGCGGTCGCCCCGACGCCCACGTAGCCGAATCCGAGCAGAGCCGGACGGTCGACCGCCGCGGGCGTCCCCTCTGCGGCGACGGCGAACGGCAGCAGTACCAGGCCACCCCCGAGCAGTTGCCATGCGGTCGACGCGAGGACGTCGACCTCCGCGTCGACCTCCGCGTTCCGGCGCTTGGCGAGGATGTAGCCGAGGGAGGACATCGCCATGGCGGCCACGGACGCCAGCACGCCGAGCGCGTCGACGGCCACGCGTCCCGAGAGCAGCATCAGGCCGACGCCCGCCACCCCGATGCCCGCCCCGGCCGGCTGGCGCGGCATCGGCCGCTCGGCCACGACCGCCCAGGCGATCAACATCATCACCAGGGGCGCCGTGGCCATGACGGTCGAGGCCGCGCTGGTCGGCAGGCGCTGCGCGGCCACGTACACCAGCGCGAAGAACCCGCCCATGTTGAGGACGCACAGCAGTAGGGACCTCCACCACTAGGCGCCGCGCGGCAGGGCGGGCCGGACGGCCAGGAGCAGCAGGCCCGCGGGCAGGGCCCGCAGGACCGCCCCGGCTGCACCGCCTCGGCCTGCTGCTGACGGAGCGCCTCTGCCTCGTCTACCGCCGCTACGGACTGAGCGAAGGGGAGTTCGACGTACTGGCCGCCCTGCGCCGTGCGGGTGAGCCCTTCGAACGGGCCCCGGGCGAACTCGCGGCGCACACGATGGTGACGACCGGGGCGATGACCAAGCGGATCGACCGGCTCGAACGCGACGGCCTGGTCACCCGCCGTCGCTCCGCCGAGGACGGCCGGGGACGCGTGGTCGCCCTCACCCCGGCGGGCCGGGAGCTGATCGACCGGGCCTTCGCCGAGCACATGGAGAACGAGCGGAGCCTGCTCGCCGGGATGTCGCCACAGGACGCCGCCCGGTTGGAATCCCTCCTCACTGCCTGGCTGGCCCGGATGGAGCCCCCGCCCCCCGGCCCGTGAGCGGAGCCGGAGCCGTGGCGGGAGCCCGGGTCAACGCGGGCCCAGCTTGACCCACTTGGCCGTACTCGGGATCCCCTTCCCGTCGAGCAGGAACAACATGTAGTGGCCGGGCGGGGCGTCGGCCGCGCTCGGCGGGGTCCGCAGCCCGACGGCCTTGCCGCGCACCGCCGTGATCGGGAGCTCCAGATGGCGCTGACTGGTGTTCACGGCATGGGTGACGGTGGTGGGCGCCAGCAGCACGGCCCGCTTGACCCGCGCCGCCGTCGAACTGGTGACCTCGAAGCCCCTGCCGTAGCCGAGGGTGCCCGTCGGCGCCCGGTCGAGCGCGGGCCGGCCGCCCCGGTGGAGGTACGCGGGCTCGTACAGCTCGATGCTGCCGTCCGTCCCGTCGTTGATGTCGGGGTCGTTGGCGATCTGCTGCAGCTCGTCGCCGGTGATCATGATCCGGCCGTCCGGGAGCACCAGGGCGTTGGAGTGGTAGCCGCGCGGCAGCCGCTGGGCCGGTCCGAGCCGCCAGCGGCCCTTCGTGTCCCGCAGTTCGATCTGCCGGTACTTGAGGTCGGCCCGCGGGTTGAACGGGCCGTGCCCGTAATCCCTCGTGTCCAGGGCGCCGTTGACGGTCAGCAGGGTGGCGTCCGGCAGGATCAGCGTGTCGTCCTGCGTGCGGCCGAAGGCCCGCGGCGACTCGGTGGTCCAGCGGCCCCGCGACAGCCGGTACGTGTGGGGGTCGCGCGGGTCCCCGCCGAGGACCAGGACGGAGTCGGGGCCGCGGAAGCCGGCCGGCAGCGGCACCGCCGAGCCGTATCCGCGGAAGTCCGCCGGCCGCCGCGGCAGGTCCTTCCGGGTCTCCTTCACCGGGTCGAAGAGCCACTGCTGGTCGGCGTCCCGCCCGAGGCCGTAGATCATCCCGTCGCGCAGGGAGAACAGGTGGGGATAGTCGTTGCGGAACGGCGCGTCACTGCGCAGCCGTTCGACGCCGAGGTCCACCGGGATGTCGTACGAGAGCCAGGGGACGGGATGGCGCCGCGCCGGGAAGCGCTCCACCACGGGGGTGGGGGTGCCCGTACCGCGCTCGGACTGGCCGGACATGATGATTTGGCGCCCGTCCGCCCCGGTCACCACCGACGGGTACCAGCGGCCGACGGACATGTCGCGGTTGCGGAACCACGTCTCCGTCCAGGGGTCGAAGACGAAGGACAGCTTGGCGCCGCTGCCGCCCTTGCCGCCGGTGTTGCCGCCGAACACCCCGACCATGCCGTTCGGCAGGAACGCGTGTCCGGCGCAGAAGAACGGAGCGGGGCGCGGGGCGTACGTCCCGTCCGGCATCAGGACGGTGGGCGGCTCGACGTTCTTGAACGCCCGCGGCCCGGTGCCCCGGGACGGGTCCCACAGGTAGGCGCGGCCCGCGTTGGTCCGGCCGATCCGGTCGGTCGGACCGGTCTCCTTGGTGGGATTGACCTCCACCCGCTCGAAGGAGAAGAGCAGCACCTTGCCGGTCGGGAGCAGCGCCGCGTGGACCCCGAAGTCGGGGGAGGGGAAGTACTCCGTGAACCGGCCGTACGCGGCCGCGCTGAAGCGCGCGTTGGCCTTGCGCTGCGAGGCCCGCAGGGCGCCGAGGCTCGCCGTCCGTGTCGACTGCGGGTACGCCTCGGAGCCCTTGACCGCCTGCCGCCGCTGCGCGTGGGCGCGGGCGTGCTCCTGTCCGATCACGGCGGCTTCGTCGGGCTGCGGCTCGGCGGCCTGGTCGGCCTGCTGGGGCTGCTCGGCCTGCGGCGCGGATGCCGGTGCCCCGGCGACCCGGGATCCGGCGGTCGCGGCGCTCCCGTCGTCCGTGGGGTGGTGTGCCGGTCTTCGGACGAGGGCGGAAGCGGGCGCGGGCGGCGGCAGGGCCGAGGCCCCCAGAAGGGCCGCCACCGTGCACAGGGTGAGTGCGGCGGACCGCTGTACGTACCGACCCGGCATGAGCCCTCCTCCGTCAGCGAGACGCCCATAGTAGGAGAATCAGGTCAAAATTCTTGTACGTGGCGGGGGTGAGGGGCCATTCGGCGGCCCGGGCCGGTGCGCTGAATCGTTTCTGCGGTGAACCGGGCCCTCCAAGCGGGTGAGACGGCGTACCCGGTGCCGCTCCGCCGACGCTCCGGAGCGCTTCCATGACGGGGTGATCAAGACACTTCGCGCCGCCATGACGGCCGTAGCCGTGACCGGAAGTCTCCTCACGCTCTCCCCCTCCGCCGGGGCGACGGCCACCCCCACGGCCGCGCCGCCGACCGAGCGGGTCACCGTCGACGTCGCCACCGTGAACGGGTCGGGTTGCCGCCCCGGCACCGCCACCGTCGCCGTGGCCCCCGACAACACCGCCTTCACCGTCACCTACAGCGAGTACCTGGCCTCGGCCGGCGGCGCCAGCACCGCGGTCGCAGGACGCAAGAACTGTCAGCTCGCCCTGGACGTGCACGTCCCCCAGGGCTACACCTACGCGGTCGCCCAGGTCGACTACCGCGGCTACGCCAAACTGGAGGAGGGCGCGATCGGCACGCAGAAGGCCAGCTACTACTTCCAGGGCATGAGCGCCACGGCATCCCGGACCCACAAGTTCACGGGGGCGCTCGACGACAACTGGCAGGTCACCGACACCGCCGGGGTGGAGGCCTTGGTCTTCGCGCCCTGCGGCGCCCAGCGCAACTTCAACATCAACACCGAACTGCGGGCCGAGGTGGGCGACTCGGACCCCGCGAAGACCAGCTACATGGCCGTCGACTCGACCGACGGCACGATCAACACCGTCTACCACTTCTCCTGGAAGAAGTGCACCGTCCGCCGCTGAACCGGCCGGTTCAGGGGCGCCCCGTCGCCCGGGCGCGATAACGCCCGGGCGTGGTGCCGAACTCCCGGCTGAACGCGTGCGAGAACGCGTACGGCGTCCCGTAGCCGACCCGTCGTGCGACGGCGGCCAGCGGGTCCGGGGTGTCACGCAGCAGGGTGGCGGCGTAGGTCAGCCGCCACCACGTGAGGTACGCCATCGGCGGGCGCCCCACCAGGGCGGTGAACCGGCGGGCCAGGGTCGGACGGGAGACACCCGCCGCGGCGGCCAGCCGGTCGGTGGTCCATGGGGCGGCGGGATCCGAGTGCAGTGCCCGCAGGGCGGCGGCGGCCACCGGGTCGCCCAGCACCGCGGACCAGGCCCCGGTCGACCCCTCCGCCATCCAGGACCGGATCATGTAGACGAGCAGCAGGTCCAGCAGGCTGGGCACCGCCATGCAGGAGCCCGGCCGCTGCTCGCCCAGCTCACCGCCCAGCAGGTCGATGGCCGCGCGGAGTTCGGGGTGCGAGCCGACCCGGTTCGGCAGATGGACCACCTCGGGCAGCTCCCGCATGAGCGGGTGGACGCGGCTGCGGTCGAGCCGGTACTTCCCGCACAGCAGCTCCACCCCGCCGCCGGCGCCCGTCCGGGCCGGGTCCCGGAGCGGTCCCGCCGGCTGCGGGCGCGTCGCGTCGGGCCCCGGATCGACTGCCCCCGCATCGTCCGCGCGCGGACCGAACTGCCCCGGATCGAAGGGCGCCGCGCGCTCCACCGTCGCCGCATCGGCGGGTGAGTCCGCGATCACGTGCCCCGCGCCGTGCGGCAGCAGCACCGCGTCACCTGCACCCAGCACGACCGCGTCGGCGGCGCCGCCTCCGTCCGGCAGCATCCAGCAACTGCCCTCCAGCACCACGTGGAAGCCCGCGCCGTCGTAGGGCGCGAACCTCCTGCACCAGCTTCCGCTGACCCGCACCCGCTGGGAGGAGGGCCGGCCGATCCGCACGGCCGCGATCGCGTCGCTCACGACATCCATCGCATCAGCCTATCCACGGGATCGCCCATGAGCTTCCCGCGTATTTCCTTGAGTCCCCTGCGCATTGAGCCGCTCAGCCGGCCCCTCCTAGGGTCGAGCCATGAACACGAACGAGAGCAAGCAGGGCATCCTGCTCGGCGAGGTCGAGATCAACCGGGTCGTGGAGTGGCAGGGCGCGTTCGCCCCGGCCCGCACCCTCGTGCCGGACGCACAGGCCGAGCTGTGGAAGGACAGCGAGGCCTGGCTCGCACCGGACCACTGGGAGCCCGGGAGCGACCGCGCGGTCCTCGCGCTCCAGACCTGGATCGTGCGCAGCGCCGGACGGACCGTCCTGATCGACACGGGAGTGGGCAATGGCCGCGAGCGGCCCGGCTCCCCTCAGTTCCACCAGCGCCAAGGCGACTTCCTCGGCGACCTGGCCCGGGCCGGGGTCCGGCCGCAGGAGGTGGACATCGTCGTCAACACCCACATCCACGGCGATCACGTCGGATGGAACACCGTCGCCGCGGACGGGGGATGGACCCCGGCCTTCCCCAACGCCCAGTACCTCATCCCTGCCGCGGACGACGCGTACTTCGGACCGGACAACGGCTACGGGAAGGGCCTGCGGGAGGACGACCGGTTGATCTACGAGGACAGCATCGCGCCCGTCCACCGGGCCGGGCAGGCCGTCCTGTGGGAGGGCGTCCACCGCATCGACGAACACCTCACCCTGGAGTCCGCGCCGGGACACACCCCCGGCTCCTCCGTCCTGCGGCTGCGGTCCGGCAGCGAGCGGGCGGTGTTCGCCGGTGACCTGCTGCACAGCCCGGTGCAGATCCTCGAACCCTCCTGCAACAGCTGTTTCTGCCTGGACGCCGAGGCTGCCGCCGCGAGCCGCCGCAGGATCCTGGAACGCGCCTGCGATGAAGGCGAGTTGCTGATCCCGGCGCACTTCGCCGGAGCCGGTGCGGTCGAAGTCCGGCGCGCCGGGGGCGGATTCACCGCCGGACGGTGGATCCCCTAGCCCCGGGTGAAGCCGGGCGGGTGGCCGCCATCAGCAGGACCCGCCGCCACCCGCAGGACCCGTAGCGCCAACTGGATCTCCAGCGCCCCCGCCGGGCTGTTCCAGTCCGCACCCAGGATCCGGCCGATCCGGTCCAGGCGCTGCACCACGGTGTTGACGTGCACGTGCAGGGCGTCTTTGGTCCTGGTCAGGCTGGTCCCCTGGGCGAAGTACGCCTCCAGGGTGCGCACCAGCTCGGTGCCGCGCTGCGCGTCGTACTCCAGGACGGGCCCCAGCACCGTGTCGACGTACGCGCCCACGTCCGCCCCGTCGCCGAGGAGCAGGCCGAGGAACCCGAGGTCGGGCAGGCCGGCGCCGCAGCCGGTGTGACCGAGTGCGTGCAGGGCTTCGAGGCAGCGCACGGCCTCGTCGTACGCGCCCGGCAGTTCCGCCGGGCCGGCGGCGGGGCCGGCGCACCCGGCGGTCACCGGACCGCCCACGGCCCGGCCCAGCTCCGCCGCGAGCGCCCGGGCGAGTGTGCCGGGCGCCTCGGCGGGGGCGAGGAGCACGACGCGGCCCTGGTGCACCCCGGCGAGCCCGTTGCGCGTGTGCGCCCGGCGGGCGGCCTCCGTGGCCAGCCGCGACCGCAGGCCGGGATCGCAGTCCATGACCACGAGGGCGTGCGGGCGGGTGAGGTCGACGCCGAGCTTGCGCGCCCGCAGGAGCCGGCTGCCGGTGTCGCGGGCGCGGCCGGGCTGCTCGGGAGCCAGCAGGTCCCCGAGGAGTTCACCGCGCACCCGGTCCTCGGCCTGCGCGATGGAGCGGCGCAGCAGGAGCAGCAACGCCGTCACCAGCCCGGCCCGTTCGAAGAGCCGCCGCTCGCTGTCGCTGAGGTCGGCCCGGCCGGCGAGGGTCAGGCTGCCGAGGGGCTCCGGCCCGGCAAGGACCGCACAGACCCACAGCCCGTCGACCCGGACGGCGTGCCCGTCGGAACGCGAGGCGGCGAGGCCCCGGGCCGGTGGCGGCCCGATCGGGTCGTGGCCGGAAGGAGAGTGCGGGTCTGCGGGCACCCGGGCCAGCTCCGCGCCGTCGGCGTCGTGGACGGCCAGGCCGCCGCCGAGCAGGGCGGCGACCTCCCGCGCCACATCGCCCACCTCGCCCCCGCGCAGGACCAGGCGGGTCAGCCGGTCGTGGGTCTCGGCGGCGAGCCGCATCGCCTCGCTCTGGGCGCGGGCGGTCTCGGTGGCCGCGCCCAGCTCGACGAGCGCGGCGCGGGTCTCCTCCAGCAGCCGGGCGCTGTCGATGGCGACGGCGGCGTGGTCGGCGAGGGAGGACAGCAGGGCTACCGCGTCGGGCGCGAAGTCCCGGACCGCCCGGTCGGCGGCGTACAGCACCCCGATCACCCGGGTGCCCACCCGCAAGGGGACCCCGAGGATGCCGCGCAGACCCTCCTCGCGCACCCCGTGGTCGATGGCCGGGGTGTGCCGGAAGCGGTCGTCGGCGCGGTAGTCCGCGCTGGCGTACGGGCGGGCGGTCTGCGCGACCAGCCCGCCGAGCCCCTCACCCATCCCGAGCCGCAGCTGCTGGAAGGCGGCGGAGACGGAGCCGTCGGTCACCCGCATGAACGTGTCACCGGCTACCGGGTCGTTGAGGGTCAGGTACGCGACGTCCGTGCCCAGCAGCATGCGGGCCCGGTGCACGATGGCCCGCAGCACGGCGTCGAGATCCCGCAGCGCCGCGAGGTCGCCGGCCGTGTCGAACAGGGCCGTCAGCTCCGCCTCGCGCCGCCGGTGCTGGTCGAGCGTGCCGCGGATGTCCAGCGCGACCCGCGTGGCCTCCTCGACCAGGGCCTGCTCGGCCGGCCCCGCCCCGGCCGTACGGGCCCGCGCGGCGGGCCGGGTGAACTGCTCGACGGCCGCGCCGCTGCGCAGTAGTTCGAGCAGTTCCCGCAGGGCGTGCGCCGCCCGCCCGGATGCGGGGTCCTTCTCGGGCTCCGAGGTCATGGCGGCATTCTCCCGTGGCGGGCCCGGCCGGATCAGGCGGGGTCCGGGGTGGTCTCCGCGGGCAGCCGGCCCGTACGGCCGGGCGCGGAGGCGGTCGGTCCCGTACCGGCCAGGTCGCGGCCGCGGGTCTCCCGGGCGAGGACGACGGTGAGGGTGGTGACCAGGGCGGCGGCGGACAGGTACACCGACACGGGGACGGAGGAGTGGTAGTCCTTCAGCAGCTCCACGGCAATGACGGGCGCCGGCGCGCCGGCGATGATCGAGGCGAGCTGGGAGCCCATCGAGGCACCGGAGTAACGGACTTCGGTGTCGAACATCTCGGAGATGAAGGCGGCCTGCGGTCCGTACATCGCGCCGTGCAGCAGCAGACCGGCGGTGACGGCGGCGGTGATGACGGGGAACGACTGCGAGTCGACCAGCGCGAAGAACCCGAAGGCCCACAGGGCCATGCCGACGGAGCCGATCAGCGTCACCGGGCGGCGCCCGATCCGGTCCGACAGCGCGCCCCAGGCCGGGATGGCGACGAAGTGGACTGCCGAGCCGATCAGTACGGCGTTCAGCGCGGTGCTTTTGGGCAGGCCCAGGTGGGCGGTGACGTAGACGAGGAGGAAGGAGGTGAGGACGTAGTACGAGATGTTCTCGCCGAAGCGGGTCCCCATGGCGGTCAGCACCTGCGCTCGGTTCCTGCGCAGCACCTGCACGACGGGCGCCTTCTCCCGCACCCCGCGGGCCGCCTCGGCGCGGGCCTTGGTCTGCGCGGCGAGGAAGACGGGGGACTCCGACACGGAGAGCCTGATCCACAGACCGACGACCACGAGCACCCCGGACAGCAGGAACGGGATCCGCCAGCCCCACGCCAGGAACGCGGCGTCCGACTGCACGGCGGCGAGCAGCGCGAGCACTCCGGTGGCCAACAGGTTCCCGCCGGGAGCCCCCGACTGCGGCCACGAGGCCCAGAACCCGCGGTGCCGGTCGCCCCCGTGCTCGGACACGATGAGCACGGCCCCGCCCCACTCCCCGCCCAGCGCGAAGCCCTGCACGAGCCGCAGCACGGTGAGCAGGACGGGCGCACCGACACCCATGACGGCGTAGGTCGGCAGCAGTCCCATGGCGAAGGTCGCCCCGCCCATCATGACGAGACTGACCACGAGCAGCTTCTTGCGCCCGACCTTGTCACCGAAGTGCCCGAACACCACCCCGCCCAACGGCCGGGCGAGGAACCCGATGGCGTACGTGATGAAGGCGATGAGGGTACCGGTCAGCGGATCGCCGGTCGGAAAGAACAGCTTGTTGAACACCAGCGCCGCGGCGGTGCCGTAGAGGAAGAAGTCGTACCACTCGATGGTGGTCCCGATCAGACTGGCGGCGACGATCCTCCGAATGCCTGACGGGGTGGTTCTAGCCGTTGCGGGGGAGACCATGTGCACCACTTCCAGGGGACCTCGGGGACGTTCCGTGTCGCCACAACGTAGAAGTCCCCAGGTCAACGGCATATGTGGCGGGCCATCACAATCGGGCGGCATCCTGTGTTCGCCATCACCACCCGGTCGGCGTCGGCCCTGGGGCGGGTACGGCCGCGAAGGACGCCGGCCCGGGTCGTCCAGCAGGGCCGTTCGGGTCATCCGGCTCGGGCGGAGGGTCGGGCATGTGCCGCAGGGCGCGCAACGGCGAGAGCGCCAGGACCACGAGCGGTACGACGAGCAGACAGGCACCGACGACGAGCGCGGGCCGTCCGCCGGCCCAGGTGCCCAGGCCGCCGGCCGGCAGCGCCCCCAACGGCCGGGCCCCGGAAGTCAAACAGGTGCTCAGGGCTTGCATCCGAGCTTGCATGTGGTACTCGATGACGATCTGCCGGATGGACCGCTGGGTGGTGCCCGCCGCTGCGGCACAGGCCAGCTGCAGGAACAGGGTCGCGCTCGCAGCCCCCAGCAGGTGTTGAGAACTGCCAAGGCCAGCGAGGTCGTGGCGTTGACCCAGGTCAGCAGTGGCGTGGCCTGGGCCACCCGCTACGACAAGACCGCCACCTGCTACCTCGCCGGACTCCACCTCGCCGCCATCTTCATCTGGTCAGCCAGGGTGATCCGAGGAAGCGCCCTAGCCGCCCTTCTCGAAGGTGCCGAGGCCGTTGGCGTCCAGGTACTCCACCCGCATCCTGCCGTCGGTGAAGGTCACCCCGGTGCGGCCGATGGCGTTCTCGCCGACGGTCTCGAAGCTGAAGGTGTCCCCGTCGTAGTGGGTGAGGGGGAAGTCCATCGGCTTCGGTCCCAGGTGCAGCACCAGCCCGCCGCCCGGGCCGGCCGTGACGGTGGCCCGCCCGTAGAACGGGTTGGTGTACGTGCCGGTGTACGCGCTGTCCGCGCGGGCCGGCTTCGCGTCCGCGGGCGGCTTGGCGAAGTCCGTCTTCGAGCGGCCCTCGCCGAGCTGCTGCTTGTAGGCCTCGGCCACGACGGGCAGCCAGTCCCGGCTGGGCTTGCCGAACTCGGCGGTGTCGAAGAAGTCGAGGGCGACGGTGTCGGGGAGACCCGTGGGGGCGCCGTTGGTGAGCACCACGATGGCGAGCTTCTCGGCGGGGACCAGCGTGACGTTGGTGTTGGCGCCAAGTGCGAAGGCGCCGGCGTGGCTCAGGCGCAGGCGGCCGTGGTCGTCGTAGCGCACGTTCCAGCCCAGGCCGTAGAAGCCGGGCTGGGTGTTCGGTTCGGCGGCCGGCTGGCTGATGCTGTGCGGGAGGTGGGTCTCGGCCAGGCCGGCGCTGTTGATGACCTGCTTGCCGTCGATCTTTCCGCCGCCCAGCTGGAGGCGTAGCCAGCGGGCCATGTCCCGGGCGTTGGAGCTGACGCCGCCGGCCGCGGTCTGCGCGTCGGCGTCACGGACGTAGCGCGGCTTCCAGGTGCCGTCGTCGGTCTTGACGTGGGTCAGGGCGCGGTCGGCCGCCTTCTCGTAGTCGCTGAAACGGGAGCTGGTGTGCGTCATCCCGGCGGGCTTGTACAGCAGGTCCTCGGAGAGCTTGTCCCAGGGCACGCCCTTGGCCTTGGCGACGGCCTCGGCGGCCGCGGTGAAGCCGAAGTTGGTGTACGCGTAGCTGGTGCGGAACGGGCTGAGGGGCTCGTAGCGCAGGTGCGACAGGATGTACGCCTGGTCGTATCCCAGGTCCTCAAGGAGGTCGCCCGAGTGGTCGGGCAGGCCGGAGCGGTGCGAGAGCAGGTCGGCCGCGGTGACGTGCGAGCTGACCCAGGGGTCCTTGAGGGTGATGCCCTTGAGCGGGTCGTCGAAGCCGTCGGCGCCGAGGGCTTGTGCCAGCACGGTGGAGGCCACCGGCTTGGAGACCGACGCGAGCTGAAAGACGGTGTCCGGGCCGACCTTGTCGCCCGGGGCGTCGGTGCTGCGGACGCCGAAGCCCTTGAGGTAGACGACCTTGTCGTCGTGGACCACGGCCACGGAGACGCCGGGCACCCCGGTGCGCCGCATGCCGTCCTGCACCCGCGAGTCCAGCGCGTCCAGGGCCCTCGCCACGTCGAAGCCGCCGGGGCTCGGCGACGGTGCGGCGGCGACGGTCGCGGCGGCCAGGGCGAGCCCGGCGGCCGTGGTCAGCCCCCTGCGCTTGCTGTTGCGTCGCATACGTTCATTGAACGCCGGTTCCGCGTCGGGCGCCCGGGGAGAGCCGGGGCACGGAAAACGGCGGCGGGCCGCGCTCGCGGCCCCGCCGGCGTGGTGGACTGCGTCCTGATCCGGAAGGCAGGCCCTAGGTGTATTGACCCGCAGCGTTGTTCACGCGGCTGACGGGCGGGTGTCCGCCCGGTGCGGTGTGGCAGCGATGGTGGTCCGATCTGGCAGTTGCCGACCTTGCCCAACGTGCCGGAGTACTGGCGGGCCACCCCGGGCGAGGCCTTGCCGTCCTTGGGGAAACCGGTGTCGTCAACCACCCACACCTGCGGCCGCACCCCCCGCACCGCCCGCCAGGCCAGCCGGGCCCGCACGTCGGCGACAGGCCAGGTCGAGGACGTCATGAACTGCTGCAACCGCTGATGGTCCACCCCGAGCCGCTCGGCCATCGGCTGCATCGACTTCCGCCGACCGTCCAGCAGCAGCCCGCGCATATACAGCTGACCCTTCTCCAGCCAGTCCCGCCGCACCAACGGCTCGAACACCTCGGCAGCGAACTCCTCCAACCGCACCCGCACCGCGGCAAGCTCCCCAGCCCTCATACAGCCAGCGAACTACCAGACACCCGACGCGACAAGACCGGCTGACAAAGCACTACTAGACACTGTCCGGCGGATCACGCTTCGGGGTCGAGGGTCCGCAGGTCGTAGAGGTAGGAGCGGTCGTTCTTGAAGCTGCGCCAGACGGTGGCAGGGGGTTCGGGTTCGTCAGCCTGGCTGTTGAGGGGATGGGCGGTGACGAGGCCGTCAGCGATCTCGCAGTGCCAGCCGTCGGTCGGCGACCAGACACACCACACCTTCCCGTCCGTTCGGCGGTAGGCGGGGCGGCCGTTGTGCTCACCGTCGCGTTCGAAGTGGTAGCGGAGCCCGTCGATGTGGCGCACGAAGGTGAAGGATGCAAGTGCCGTCATGCCTTCGGCACTGTATGGGACGACGCTGCTGGTGGCTAAGGAGTTCTGGGCGCAGCCACGTGCGGGGCGCATCTCACGGGCGGAGCCAGAGCCGGGTCGCTGCGGTGGTGACGGTGCCGTGGTAGACGTTGGCCCTCTTGTCGTAGCGGGTGGCGACGGCCCGGGAGTTCTTGAGCCGGTTGATCGTGCGCTCGACCTCGTTGCGGCGCTTGTAGATCTCGCTGTCGAAGCCGGTGGGCCGGCCGCCCTTGCTGCTGCGCCGTTTGCGGTTGGCCCGCTGGCCCTTCGGCTCGGGAATGGTGTGCTTGATCTGGTGTCTTCGCAGGTAACGGCGGTTTCGGCGTGAGCTGTATGCCTAATGGGCATCGAGGTTGGCCGTTGCCGGCCTCGGCAGGGGCCGGGCGAGACGTCTGTTCTGTAAGCCGCACCGCGGAGTGCTGCGACAAGAGGGATGCGTGCACGGCCCCTGCCTGTGCAGCCGCGGCGGCCGTACCGTGCCGTGGTTCGAGCCGTTTCCAGGGCCACCTCCCGATCAGCCGGAGCCGTGGAGCTCTTCACGAGAGCGAGGACCCTGGAGATCGCTGGGGCCACGGACGGCTGATGGGGTGGGGCGCCTGCGAGCGCCTCTATTAGGTCGCCGGGTGGCCCTGCCGCGGCTTCGAGGCCGACTGACGGCAGACGCTTCGAGGGGAGCACGCAGTGCACGTGACCTGCGGAATCGACTGGACCATCACGACATCGCGGTGGTCCAACGGTCTTTGCTGTGATGGTTTGTTGGTTTCTGGTGGGGTGTGGCCGCGTCGTTTGTAGTGGCTGACGCGGGCTTGGTGTTGTCGTCTGCGGTGCCAGTGTGACCAGTGCTGGATGTGGTTGGTCGATGCTTGGGCGGGACCGGGTGAGTCGGCTGATCAGGCGTCGGATTCGGGCAGGCTCAGAGGTATGAGCTGGGAGGATGCGTTTGTGCGTTCCCGGTGTCGAGTTCACGGGCCCGCAGGACGGTGAGGCAGGCGTGGGCGGCGATGGCCGGGGTCGCACGTTGACTCAGGAGCGCGGACGCCCTGGGGCATCGCGTTGACCAGATGGTGAGGAACACAGAGAAGTCGCCCCAGCGCATCGCCTTGTTCTCCCCTGGGCCCTTCTCACCGCGCAGGGCCCGCGTGGACCTGCGCAAGTTGCGCAACGGGAGCCGTGCCGATGTGTCCCTGTTCGTACGGCTTCGCGCATGTGTCGGCGTAGGGCGGTGCAGAATGCTGAAACCCCCTCGGCCTACGCCGTCGTGGTGCAGACGCGCGAACGGCACGGACGGGACCCTTGAACCTCAGCCAGGGGACCGCCCCGGCGTCTTCGGGTCGAGGCGCGTGGTGCCGACGACATCTGTGTTCGGCGTGTACGCGTAAGGAGTACGGCGCGGCCGCGCCGAGGGCCCCGGTACGGACGCACGGCCGGGCGGGCGCCGCCCGGTCACCGGGTCCGCCGTCACGCTGGTTGTGATGCGGCGGCCACGAGCTCCGCCGACAATGGTGGAACCAGGGCTGTGAAGGTCAGCCCACCCATCCGAGGGTGGACCTATGAACCGCAGACTGTGTCTGACTCTTCTGACACCACCGCTCGCCGCGTCGCTCGCACTCGGTACGGCCGCCGGCGCTCACGGAATGAGTGAAAGGGCTCCCGAGACCGCCACCGTCTCCCCGACGGCGGTGTGCGCGGTGGTGCGGAACACCGATGCCGCAGGTGCAGCCACCTTCTCGCTCATGGGCGAGGGGTTCAAGGAGGGACAGAAGGTTTCGTTCATCGGACCGAGCAATGCCGGAAGTGGCCTCATCGTGGACGCCGACGGCGCCTTTGTCGTGCCCATCAGCAAGGAGGGCCAGTACCACATCTCGGTGGACGACGGTGAGAGCACCGTCAAGTGCGCCAAGGCCAAGAGCCAGCAGTCGCAGAAGGACGAGGAGAAGGCCAAGGGATACGCCGACGGCTACAAGGCGATCAAGGCCAACTGCAAGGCCAAGCCGCCGCAGGGAATCGCACCCCACACCGAGACCTACAACAAGGCCTGGAATGACGGAGCCGCCGCGGCGGCCCGCGACTTCTGCTGAGAAGGCGCCCCGGCCCGGCGCCGGTCACCCCAGGTGGTGCGTCCAGCGGTAGGCCCGCCAGCGTTCCATGATGACGAGTATCTCGTGCTGGAGGAACGCGAAAAGGGCGGGCATCTCCGCAATTCGCGCCCGGCCGGCGTGTCGGTGCCGAGACCGGCAGCGCTCTCCAGCAGGGTCTTCCCCCGCAGGGTCAGGACCCGGCGTTATGCAGGACGTACCGGTCGCGCCGGGAGCCCGGCAAGCATCAGCGGCGCGGCGATGTGCGTCGCGACGACCGTGTGCTTGTCGACTCCGGGCAGGACTGCCCGCGCTCCGGGACCGGCAGGCCGACGCCGTGCACGGCGCCACTCAGTCGCCGCCGCCGCCGCCGTCGCCGCGGCGTGGATCCGCGAGCACCGGTGGCCACAGGTCCGTGAGCAGCAGGCCGGCGCGGGTCAGGCCCGCGCGAAGGCGGGATCGCGCAGTTGGCGCTGGACGCCGGCCGAGCGAACGCCCTTCTTCAGGAACCCGGTGTCATCCGCGATCAACACCGCGTCCGGGTCACCGAGTTGTTCCACTACGTAGTCACGGACGTCGTCGAAGACCCCCTCGGCGTCCCAGTCGATCCGGTTCAGCAGCCGGTTGATCCGGTCCGGACCCTGCATGCCCGGCCTCCTCGGCAACGTCCAGCCGCTCTTCCGCTCCAACGGCGCTATCAGACCCCGCATATACGCCAGCGCCGACTCGCGCGGCTCCACCCGCGAGAACGAACAGGCCCGTGCCTTGCGCGGCATCGGCGGCGAGTGGTCGCCGGGGCACCATTCTCGTTGTCCTCGGGAAGGCACTCCACGCGATGGGCCACCAGGATCGTGCCCACGCGTGCCCGCAGGAAGCTCTGGCGATCTACGACGGGACCGGAGGGTGTCCGCACTTCCCGTGACGTCCGTCGTCACCTGGGCGAGCCGTCTCCTGGAGGTGTCGCCGGGACATTCCGGTACGGGATCGGGACGTTGTCGTCACGCCGCCGGGCTGGACCCGTGGCGGAGAAGCGGCTGAGTAAGGGGCAGTCTCGTCGTTGCGGGCCGTGTCCGTGGCAGCGGACCTGTACCGACCACCGTCATGTGACCGGCCCCAGCGGTGACGGGATCATCGTGCAAGGCGGGCGCGGTGTCGGTGGGGGCGAGGGTCCCCCCCCGGCCATCGGGCCGAAGCAGGACGATCCCCGGCCGGTCGGCCAGGGCATCATCGTCCAGGGCGGCCGTACCGGGCATCCGGAGAAGAAGTCGCGTCAGAAGCGTGCCAAGAAGAAGACGAAGACCATGGCGCTGATCATCGGCGGGGTCATGGTGGTCGCCTTGGGCGGGGTGATCGCGGGCCGGTAGTTGGGCCACGACCCGGCCACCGCCCTGCCGCAGGCGGCCGCGTCTCCCACTGGTGCCGCTTCGCCCGGCGCGCCCGGCGCCCCTGCCCCTTCGGCCTCCCCCGACAGCAGCAGCCAGGCGCCCGTTCCCAGGAGTACTCCTCCCACAGAAGTGGACTCACCCACGCCCGTCACCGCAAACCCGCCCGCCCGCAGCGGCAGCAGCCCCTCGCCGGTCCGGACGGTGCAGCCGACGCAGCCGAGCCAGTCGAGCACGCCTGCTCCGGCCGCTGCAACGGTGCTGACGCTGCGTCCGACCAGCGTCCAGGAGTACTGCGCGAACGGCCAGTGGCCGAAGACCCTGTCGGTCCGCAACAGCGGGGGCGGCAACCTGAACTGGTCGATCGGTCAGGTGCCCGCGGGGGTCACCGTCAGCCAGGCCGGCGGGTCCCTTGCCGCCGACGCCTCGCAGGTCATCACGCTGGGCGGGCGGACCGAGCAGCAGCCGGCGAACGGCCGGTTCGTGATCGGCTTCTCCAGCAACGGCGGCAGCGCCCAGGTGACCGTGAACTGCGCCTGACGGCCCGGTGCCCACTACGCGCCCCGAGGGCCGCCGCCCCGCGCCCTGCCGCCGCACGCGCTCACGTGCGGGTTCCTCGGCTGGTCGCTCATCGAGGGGAGCCCGTGAACGGCTCCGGAAACAGTGGGATACTGCTGTTGGGGACAGGGGTGCACGCACCGCAACGAGACGCTCGGGCGACTCGAAGGAGGCGCGTGGTGAGTACTCCCGCCGTGCGCATCGCTGACCTGCTGGAGGACGTACCGACGGCCTCCAACCCTCCCGCACCGCTTCCCGCTCCGGATCCGGGCGAGGCACCGCGCACCGGTGGTTCCACCCTCAACATTACGGTGGTGTGGGGCGATCTCACGGAGGTTGCCGCCGATCTGCACGTCACCGGGCACTACCAGTCGGTAGTGCCCGCCGCCGCGGAACTGGCACTGGACCAGGCCATATCCGGCGGATCTCGCCTGATCATCAAGGAGCACACCAAGCTCGGCTGGATCGACGCCCAGCTGGGGGAGGTCACGTACTTCCCCTGCAAGGCGGGCCCGGTGCGGTCCGCGGCCGTCGTCGGCATGGGACCGATGGGCACCCTGACGGAACGCCGCGCCCTCCAGATGTACGCCTCGCTGCTGGGCGAAGCGGTCGCGCTCGGCCATGTCGAGAGCATGGCGACCGTGCTCATCGGCTCGGGCACGGGCAATCTGGCCGTGAGCCAGGCGGCCCGCGCCCTCGTCAGGGGGTTCGCCGGCGTCCTGGCTCTGCTGAGCCCCCCGACGCCACCGCCCCGGCTCACCGAGGTGCTTATCGTGGAGGTCGACCGGCTGCGCGCGGAGCAGCTCCACCTCGCGCTGATCACGGCAGCTGAAAGCCTGCCACAGCTGCGGATCGCCCCCCGGCTGCGCGAAGAAAGCGGCGGGCGGTTGTCCGCGCCCTCCGCGGCGGTGTACGCGCTGGCGGCGCTGGCGAGGCTGGCCGGGCCGCAGAGCACGCCCACCCGCGACGGGCCGGCGGGCACGGCCACCCGCGACGGAATGCCGGAGGGTCCGGACCGCCCGGGCAGGGAGGAAGCCCTGCGCACCGTGCTGGCCGGCTTCGACCCCGACATCCAGGGGAAGGTCCGCGAGCAGCTGGCCCACCTGGCCACGGTGGACCGCACCGACCTGTCGTTGGCGGTCGGCGGATCCGTGGGGGAGTACGACGACTCCGCACAGGTCCGGATGTCCGTCCTGTCGGGAGTCGGCGGACTGCGCTGGGCGGCGCTGACCGGGCGGGCCACCGTCCCGGAACGGCTCGTGCCCGTGGACATGGACCTGCTGCGAGAGCTGGTCAACCGGCTGACGGAACCCAGCGTCGAGGACGCACGCGAACTCCCCGACCTGCTGTCCCGGGTCGTCGTACCTCCGGACTTCCAGCGGCTGCTCACCGACGATGCGAGGGTGCTGCTGGAACTGGACCGGGACACGGCCTCCGTGCCTTGGGAGTTCCTCGCCGAGATCCAGCATGCCGACGGTGGGAGACACGATCCCCTGGCCATCCGGACCCAGCTGTCCCGGCAACTGCGCACCCCCTATGCGCGCGTGATGACCGATGCGCTGGGCGACGCGCCGCTGCGCGCCCTGGTGATCGGTGACCCGGGCGACCCGGAGAAGGGGTTCCAGCTGGAGGAAGCCCGCAGCGAGGCGCTCGCGGTCGCCGCCCGGCTGAAGAACCTGGGGGTCGAGGTCAGTCTCTTCGTGGGCGCGGCGAACTCCCGGGAGCCGGGCGTCGACCCGGCGAGGCGTCTGGACGTGCTGCGGGCCCTGCTGTCCGGGCGCCACCACATCGTGCACTACTGCGGCCACAGCGACTTCGACTTCTCCGGCACGGGACGGCGCTCGGGCTGGGTGTTCGCCGATGGTCTGCTGACCGCTCAGGAGCTTGCACTGCTCGAACGGCCGCCCTTGATCGTGGTGGCCAATGCCTGCTACTCGGCCCTGCTCGGCAGCGCCACCGGTCTCGGACGGCAGGCCCAACCGTCCGGCGCGGCGGACCGGAGTCCGTGGGGGAACCCGCAGGCCGCGCTGGTACCGAGCCTCGCCGACGAGTTCCTTCGCCTAGGTGTCGGGCACTACATCGGGGCAGCGTGGCGGATCCCTGACAAACAGGCGATCTCCTTCGCCGAGCAGTTCTACACGTACGTGTTCGAGGGCGGCCCCGGCGAGCCGGCGCCGACGGTGGGCGGTGGCGTCCGCAGGGCGCGCAAGGGGCTCTACGAGCAGTACGCCGCGGGACGGGTGCCGCCGGACATCGCGCCGAACCCGAAGCGCTGGAGTTCCTGGGCCGCCTATCAGCACTACGGGGACGCTTCGGACGTGCTCGTCCGCCATGACTCGTCCGGCACTACGGGGGGCAGCTAGGAGGTCTGCTCATGGCCAGGATCCCGATGGCCGACATCGTCGTACTGCTCCCCGGAATCACCGGGAGCGTACTGAGCAGGAACGGCAAGGACGTATGGGCGCCCTCGCCTTCGGCGGCATGGGGTGCACTGGCGAGCCTCGGCCACTCGGTGGAGTTGCTCGAACTCGGGGAGGACGACTGGCACGTGGACGATCTCGGCGACGGCGTCGTCGCGGAGCGGCTGGTGCCCGACCTCCATACCCTGCCCGGCCTCTGGAAGATCGACGGGTACACGGAGATCGAGACCTTCCTGCGGGCGCGGTTCGACCTGGCGGAAGGCCAGAACTACTTCCCGTTCCCGTACGACTGGCGGCGCGACAACCGGGCGGCCGCACGCAGGCTCGCAGAACAGAGCAGCACCTGGCTGCGGAACTGGCGCGAGGCGAGCGGCAACGCCGGCGCCCAACTCGTCCTGATCGGACACTCGATGGGCGGGCTGGTGGCGCGGTACTTCGTCGAGGCACTGGGCGGCTGGAAGGACACCCGGGCCGTCGTGACCTTCGCCACCCCTTTCTACGGCTCGCTCAATGCCGTCGAGTTCCTGTGCAACGGCTTCCACAAGCGGATCGGCCCTTTCGAACAGGACCTCACCCGCCTCCTGCGCTCGTTCACCGGCTTGCACCAGCTCGTTCCGGCCTACAAGTGCGTGTACGGGGAGGACGGCCCGGCCACCACCCCGGCGATGGCGGGGCTGCCCGGCTGGCGGCCGCAGTGGAGCAGCCATCTCACCGACTTCGCGGGGGAGATGGAGGCTGCGGCCACCGCGAACCGGCAGGACTCCGCCTGGGGGTCCAACCCGGTGGTCTACCACCCCATCGTCGGCATGGACCAGCCCACCAGGCAGTCGGCCCGGCTGGCCGACCACAAGGTCGAGACCCTGATGACGCGCGGGGACTCGGACGAAGGAGGTGACGGAACCGTGCCCAAGCTCTCCGCCGCTCTCTCCGGCACCGAGGACGCCCGCACGTTCGTCCCGCAGAAGCACGGGAGCCTGCAGAAGCAGGCCGCGATGCTCGACCACCTGCAGGGCATCCTCCAGTCCCTCCACGACATACGCGTCGGCGACCTGCGGGACGGCATGACCGTCTGGTTCAGCCATCTCGGTGACGACCTCTATCTCGCCGACGAACCCGTCGTCTGTGAGATCGGCGCCAACAGCGCCCTCAGCGGGAGCGAACTGTCCGAGGTCCCCGCCCGCCTCTCGGTGACCGACCGGTCGACCGGCCGGCCGGTGGTCGACCGCGCCGTCACGGTCCCCCGGGAGCGTCGGCGGTTCGACCTCGGCGTGCTGCCCGCCGGGACGTACGACCTGCTGGTCCGCGCCGGCCGGGGCACCGCACCGCTGTCCGACGTCTTCCTCGTTGCCGGCCCGGACGGCATGGCCGCCATGGACGGCATGGACCGCTGAAATCTGCGCACGGGCCGGTGCGAAAACAGGAAGCAGGAGGCAGGAAGCAGGAGGCAGGAGGCAACACGATGACCACCGTCGGCCATGCACCCCCCTACGGACTGATCGCCGGCGAACTCGTCGCAGGGCGTGCCGTTCCCTTCCTCGGCGCGGCCGCCTCCTATGCGGGAGTGCCCGAGGACGAGCCTCGAAGGCTGCCCGGTGGCCAGATGCTCGCCCAACGGCTGATCGACGTCTTCGAGGGCTATCCGGGCGAGGTCAGCGATCCGCTCACCCAGGTGGCGCAGTACTACGAGGAATGCGTGGCCAGCCACGGGGACATCTGCCGCTGCTTCCGCCGCGTGTTCTACGAGGAGCAGCAAGGACTGCCCCCGGCACCCACAGCCGAACTGGTGGCAGCCATCGAACCGCCCGCCGAGCGGCCCTTCGTGGTCATCACCACGAACTACGACTGCCAGCTGGAGAAGGCGCTCGAACTGGCCGGGCGCAGGTACACCGTGGTCATCCAGGACACGATGCCCTGGACCACGCACACGCTGCTGGTGCGCAAGAGCGGCGGCGCCGGCTTCCGGGCGATGCAGGGCAAGGACCTGGTACTCGACGATTACGCGGGTACGACCCTGATCTACAAACTGCACGGCGGCTTCTGCGAAGGACTCGGCGATGACGTCGACACGGTGGTGGTGACCGAAGGCGACTACATTCGCTTCGTCGCCTCGCTGACGTACAACACCGTGCCGCCCAGCGCCATCGCGACGCACATCCTCGACAAGCGGCGCATCCTCTTCCTCGGGTACTCCATGGCCGACTGGAACATGCGCGTGATCCTGTACCAGCTCGGCCAGCGCCAGCCCAGACCCTATGACGTGCCGCGTTCCTGGGGAGTCCGCAGATCGGTCTCCGTCGTCGAGCAGAGGTTCTGGGACAAGCGGGACGTCGAGTTGTTCGACATGGACCTCGCCGAGTTCGTTGTCAACCTGCACGAGGCGATCGGAGCGGCGGCATGACCACCCCTGGGACGGCCGACAACCCCTACGTGGGCCTGCGGCCTTTCACCGAGCACGACCGACACCTGTTCTTCGGCCGGAAGCGCGAGGCCGAGGTGCTGTACAACATGGTCTACTCGACCCCCCTCACGCTGGTGTACGCGCCGAGCGGCGTCGGAAAGTCCTCGCTGCTCCAGGCCGGGCTGGGTCCGGCCCTCGACACAGCCGGGGGCTTCACCCTCGTGTACGTCGACACGTGGCGGCCTCCGGTGGCGGAGCAGCTGAGCTCGTTGATAGCCGAGGACTTCAGGTCCGCGGAGCGCACGGGAGCGTGGTGCGACCAGCTGCGGTGCTACGGTGCCGAGACCGGCAGCTGCCCTGTGCTGATCCTCGACCAGTTCGAGGAGGCGCTGCGCTACCGGGACGGACTGGACACGGTCTGGGAGGAGTTGGCCGTGCTCGGCACGCACCCGCGCGGCGGGGCCCGGGTGGTGGTCGGAATCCGAGAGGACTACTTGGCCGGACTCGACGAACTGCTGAGCCGGGTGCCCACGCTGATCGAGAACGGTCTGCGGCTGGGACCCATGAGCCGTACCAGCATGCAGCACGCGTTCCGGGGCCCGCTCGACACCCTGGCGCCGCCCTTCGAAGCGGAGGACGGTCTGTTCGAAGAGCTGGTGGCGGACCTGGGCACGGAGGGGCCGAGCGGGACGAAGGGCTACGCCGAGCCCGGCTACTTCCAAGTGGTCTGCCGGCACCTGTGGGAGCTCGACAGCGACCGGCCCGACCGGACGCTCACCCGTGCCACCTATGAACAGGAAGGCCGGGCGGCCGGAGTCCTGCGGTCCTATGTGCGCGGCAAGCTGGACGATTCGATGCCGTCCGACCATCTGGAGATCCTCTACGCGATCATCCGCTACCTGGTCACACCGACCGGAGCCAAGGTACTGCTCGGCCTGGACGATCTTTCCGGGCTGGTGACGACCCGAGATTTCACCCCGCAGGCCCGCAGGATGTTCGGCCTGGACGACGATGAACAGCCGTTCGAGAGCCTCCGGCTCCGTCACCTGTTGCACGAGACGCTCGAAGCGCTCTGCGTCGGCGGGGTCCTCATCCTGCGACGCGTGGTGTGCGGCACGACAACCAAGTACGAGCTGTTCCACGACCTGCTGGGCCCCATCCTGTTGGACTGGCGGGACCGGAAGCGGTCCCGGGGGGAGCGGGATCTCGCGCAGTTGGCCGAGCCGGTCCAGGGGCTGCGCTGGACGGCCAGGGCGTCGCTCGACCGCGCGAGTGCCGGGCTCGTCTCCCTGGACGGGGAGACGCGGCGCGAGGTCGTCCGGGAACTGGGTGAAGTGCTGATGCAGTCGAAAGTGCTGAGGGAGGACACCCTTTCCCACAGCGCTCGCAGCCGGTTGGAGGAACTGCGGCAGGCCGAGGACTGGAAACTCCGCCTGGAGGCCGGGCGCGCCCTCGGTCAGCCCTACTCCGTCGAGACCCCGTCCTGGCGCCGGGCCCTGCTCGCCGTCGTGGGTTATGTCCTGCTCAGTGCCGCCACCGTCGTCGCCCTCGTGTTCGGCGCCCACGCCTTCCTGCTGGCCGTCACCGACATCGAGGTGCCCGGGCGGGGCTTCCTCGTCCTCGCCCTCGGCTGGGTCGCGCTCGTCTGGGCCCTGGTCTACTTCGCCGAAGGCGTCAGCGATCAGCTGTACTCCAGCTGGCGACCATGGCACACCCTGCTGAACGCCCCCTTCGAACCGTACCTCCAGGGCTACGGCTGGTTCGAGCGTTCTTCTGGCTGGCCGCTCAACTTCATCCTGGCCGTGGTCCCGGCGGTGGTCCTCGCCCCGGTCCTTGCCCAGGTCGCCCTGCCCTTCATGTTCTGGCTGATCGTGCTGGTCTGCCTGTGCACGGGGATCGGCCTCGTGGCGTACAACCGTGCCGTCGTGCTGATCTGACGCACGTCGGCGCGGCCCTCAACTGCTCTTGGGGACGAGGGGCTTGCGGCCGGGGTACACGTGGTCGGGGGTCACGACGTCGGTGACCGCCTGGCCGAAGAACGCGCTGCCCAGCCCCAGGACGGGTTCATGCCCGTCGAGTCCTCGACCTTGCCGGACGTCGTCTGGGCGGTGTAGCCGTGTGCGTGTGGCTCGGGGAACTCCGTCCCGGTCGGGAAGAGCGTGTGGCAGCCGCTGCGCATACCGGCCAGTTGCCGCAGGTTGATACGGTCCCCGTTCGGAACGCCGCTGACGTCCGTGCCGATCGTGTCGTCCAGGCTCATCTTCCCCTGGTCGACCAGCGGCAGGAGGGCGGTGACCGTGAACGTCTTGGTCGCGGCGGCGACGCAGACCCGGCGCAGCCGGATGAGGGTTGGTCTCACGGCCTGCCCTCCTGTCGTACGAAGACCCAGGACAACATCACCAGCCTAGGCAGTTTCGTTTGGATCAGTTGGTCGTTGGTCCGGGTGTGCCGTTGACTGATGCGCAGTGGGCGCGGATCGAGCCGTTGCTTCCGGACC
>NZ_JBEZBN010000076.1:0-26470 GCF_040647115.1 Streptomyces sp. NPDC044571 | reverse complement strand
ACCCAAGGATGAACGACTCTGCCAAGTACCGCACCAGACCACCCTACGGCGCACCAACCGCCTCCATGGCTTGACGATCAATAGGAGCATCAACGCTCGCCCAGGGGTGGGCAGCCGGTTGGATGTCCGGTTCTGGGTAGTCTTCCCGGGGACAGGGTGCGGAGCCGACTGCTCGGGGTGGTCCATGGAACGTCAGATACGGGTGCGGGGTGCGGTTCTGGCGGCTTCGGCGCTGCTGGCCGCGGCCGGGTGCTCCGGTACCGGTGGGCCGTGGGGCGGGGACCCGGAGGCGTCGGCGCCGTCGTCCTCCGGTCCGGCGGCGCCCGGCGGCGATGCCAAGCCCGTCGGCGGGGACGTACTGCCGGGGATGGTCAGCGCGGCCGTGGCCCGGACCCGGCTGGCGGCCCTGAAGGTGGCGGCGCCCGGGACGATGGCGGGGTACAGCCGGGCCAAGTTCACGCACTGGGCCGAGCAGGGCAACAAGTGCGACACCCGCGAGGTGGTCCTCAAGCGGGACGGCACCGGCGTGATCCAGGACGGCGAGTGCCGGGCCGTGTCCGGGACGTGGAAGAGCCTGTACGACGGCTCCACGGTCACCGACGCGTCGAAGATGGACATCGACCACATCGTGCCGCTCGCCGAGGGGTGGCGCTCGGGCGCGGCCGCCTGGGACGCGGCGAAGCGCAAGGCGTTCGCGAACGACCTGACCCATCCCCAGCTGCTGTCGGTGACCGCGGCCGCCAACCGGTCGAAGGGCGACCAGAGCCCCGACCTGTGGCAGCCGCCGGACCCGGCGAGCTGGTGCCAGTACGGGCGGGCCTGGACGACCGTGAAGTCCACGTACGGCCTGACGGTCACGGAAGCGGAGAAGAAGATGCTGACGAAGATGCTGGACGGTTGCGCCGCATGACGCAACGGCAGCGGGTGCAGTGGGAGGACCGGGTGGCCGCCGGGCCCGGCGGGGCGATGACCGACGAGGTCGGGGTGATCACCGGGCCGGTGACCGTGCGGACGACGGTGGCGGCGGGCGGCCTGGTCCGGATCGAGATCCAGTACACCGACGCGGAGGAGTGGTACACGCTCACGGGCAGCCCGGTCCCGCACCACGGCCGCCCCGCCGACGTGCATGCGGCCGCGCTGGCGGCGGTGCGCGCGGGCCGCGCGGCACAGGTCCCGCGCACCCCGCCGCCGGGCTGATCCCGGCGCGGGGCCGGCCGGGGCGGGGTGCGCGGGCCGGTCAGGCCTCGTACTCCGTCAGGTCGATGCTGTGGATCTGGAGGAGGTGGCCGAGTTCCGGGTCGGTCGCCTCGCGCTCGGACACCATGCCGAGCTTGCGGATCACGTTCTCCGACTCCTCGTTCCCCACCCGGTTGATCGCGACGATCCGGTCCAGGCCGCGGTCCTGGAGCGCGAACTCCAAGGTGGCGTGGGCGGCCTCGGAGGCGTAGCCCTGGCCCCAGAACGGGCGGCCCAGCCGCCAGCTGATGTCCACGGCCGGCAGCACTTCCGGCAGGAACTCCGGCACGGACAGCCCCACCGCTCCGATCAGCTCCCCCGAGGCGAGCAGCTCGACGGCGAAGACGCCGAAGCCCTCCTCGTCCCATTCCTCTTCCCAGCGCTCGATCTCCTCGGCGGTCTGCTCCGGGTCGAGCGTGTCGCCGTCGCCGATCCAGCGCATCACCTCCGGGTCGGCGTTGATCTCCGACAGGGGGACGACGTCGTCGTCGGTCCAGCGGCGGAGGAGGAGTCGGGGGGTGCGGATCTCGGTCATGGCCCCCATCCTGCCGAACGTGGCCGACCAGCGGTAATCGGCTCCCTCACGGGGTGTGGAAGCGCACTTCCGGGGCGTCGGCCGCCGGGCCGTCGAGCAGCGGCTGCGGGATGCCGCGCAGGTGCTGGTCGAAGAAGGCCGCCACGTAGCGCCGGGTGAGGTCGACGGAGCGGGCGCCGGGCAGCGGTGAGTCGGCGGGCAGGCCGAGCTGGTCGCTCATGGTGGGCCAGTCGGTGAAGCTGAAGTGGTTCGAGCCGTCGAAGGTGATCCACCGCTTCCAGCCGTCCAGCCGGGACCAGTTCGCGTCCCAGCCGCTCATCCCGCCGCCGGGCCGGGCGTCCTGCGAGCCCAGCAGCAGGAAGGGCCGGCCGCCCAGGCCGCCGTCGGGGAGCAGGGTGGGCATGCCGCCGTCCATGTTGATCCCGGCGCGGATCCGCGGGTCGGCGGCCATCGCGGCGGCCGCCGAGGTACCGCCGATGGAGTGGCCCGCCATGGCGATCCGGCCGGGGTCGATCAGCCCCGTGTGCCGCCACGCCGGGTGGCGTCCGGTGAGGCGGTCCAGCAGGAAGGACACGTCCCGGGCCCGCGTCCGGGCCACCAGCCGCCGCCCCTCGTCGTCCGTGACCTTCTCGCAGGCCAGGCAGGTCAGCACCCGGCCGCCCGGGAAGGCGGTACCGGCGCTCTCGTACGCGTGGTCCACGGCCGCCACCACGTACCCGCGCGAGGCCAGCTCCTCGGCGAGGGCGGTGAGGGTGGCCCGCGGGACGGTGAAGCCCGGCGAGAGCACGACCAGCGGGTGGCGGCCGGCCACGGGGCGGGCACCGGTCCGGGCGAAGGCCTTCGTGCCGGCCAGGCTCTCCACCGGGACGGCCTGGTCGAGCCCGCGGTCCACCAGCAGCAGCCGGGCTTCCTCGTCGGTGAGGTACGGGCGCACCGGCCCGCCGGTGTCACGGTGCGCCGGATAGCGCATGGTCACCATCAGCTCCCGCGGGCCGGTTCCGGCCCAGGGGTCGGTCCGGCTGCGGTCCACCAGGTGCAGGGTGTCCTGGCCGACGGCGAAACGGCCGGTCGGAGGCGGAAGCTGCGGCACCGCGGCCTGCGGCGCGGGCGCGGCCTGCGGCGCGGGCGCGGCGGCCGCGGCCGGGGCGGCGACGGCGAGCGGCAGCGGGAGGAGGAGGGCGAGCAGGGCAACGGATGCGACGGATGCGAGGGGGGCGGTTCTGCTTCGGCTTCGGCTCATGGGGTCGAAGCTAGGCAGCCGGAACTGACGGCACATCACCGTGCGGGCGGACGCACCCTCGTACGCGAGGAGGGCCGGGCCGGCCCTGCGTCCCCCCTGAGTCGTAGCTCACGGGACGCTGATCGCGTCCAGTTTCGCCCGCAGGTAGGTGTGGGAGTCGACGGGCTCGTGCCGCACCCGGCCGATCGGCGCGGGCAGGGACTCCACCCGCGTGTGCGGATCGCACTCGTGGAAGTAGACCAGCGAGACCAGTTCCTCGGCCGGTGCGTCGGCCGGCGGCGGCAGCACGCGGTGGCGGCCGGCGCGCCACCGGTCGCCGGTCCAGCGGGCCATCAGGTCGCCGATGTTCACGGTGAGCGCGGCCGGGTCGTACGGGGCGTCCTGCCAGCCGTCGGCCTCGGTGTGGATCTGGAGTCCCCCGGCCCCCGGCTCACGGTCGAGGAGGGTGACCGTGCCGAAGTCCGTGTGCGGGCCGATGCGGAACTGGCCCGGCAGGGGCGGGCCGAGGGTCTCGGTGCCCGGGTACCAGTTGAGGTTGAAGCCCCAGGTGGGATGGCCGGTGTGGCGGGTGAAGTGGTCCGCGGGCAGCCCGAGGGCGGTGGCGAGGAGCTCCAGCAGCTCGTCGGAGAGGGCCCGCATCCGGGAGAGGTACTCCGCCACCAGCGGCTGCAGGGCGGGCACCTCGGCCGGCCAGGCGTTGGGGCGGAACCACTCGGCGTCCACCGAGGCGATCCCGGTGGGGTCCTCCGCCGCGCACGACCAGGACTCCTTCAGGTCGGGCGGCGACGCCGTGCCCTCCGCGTAGCTGTTGGCCTCGGCGCCCGGCCCGAGCCACCCGCGGCCGCCGACCGCCACCGCGTACGACTCCTTGGTCGTGGCCGGGAGCCGGAAGAACGCGCGGGCGGCGTCCCGGATCCGTGCGGGCAGCCGCGGGTCCACCCCGTGCCCGGTGACCAGGAGGAAGCCGGCCGCCTGCAGGGCCTCGTCGCCGCGCGCGGCGATCTCCGACCGCACGGACGGGTCGCCGGACCGCCACGGGCCGAGATCGATCACGGGAACCTGGGAACTGGCCACGGTGAGCCGCCTTCCGATCCGGTGTCGCACATCCGCTACGGAACCTAGCCTTCCAGACCGCTGCACGGCGGTGAATACGCCACGTACGGCAGGTGGGTGGCCCACTGGGCTCGGGTGATGCGGGGGCCGGTGTGTGCGCAGGCGCCGGCGATGACCCGGGCCAGGTCGGTCCCGGCGAGCCGCAGGGAGGCGTCGAAACCGCCGGAGGCCAGCACGGCGCCGTCGGGGCTGAAGGCGACCGAGCTCACCGCGGTGACGTTGCCGGTGAGCGTGACCGGCGGAGTCGGGTGCGCGGGCCGGTCCACGTTCCACACGCGGACCGTACGGTCGTCGCCGGCGCTGGCGAGGGTGCGCCCGTCGGGGCTGAACGCCACCGAGCCGACGACGTCGGTGTGGCCGGAGAGGGTGGCGAGCAGGGCCGGGTGGCGCAGGTCGGTGAGGCCCCACAGCCGCACCGGCGTGTGCCCGCCGCCGGCGGAGGCGAGCGTACGGCCGTCGGGGCTGAAGGCCACGGAGAAGGCAGCGGTGTCGTGGCCCTCCAGGGCGGCCAGCGGCTCCGGACGGCGCGGGTCCGTGATGTCGGTCAGCCGCACGGCCCCGTCCTCGCCGGCGCTGGCCACCGTACGGCCGTCGGGGGCGAAGGCCACCGCACGGACGGCGTCGCGGTGGCCGGTGACCCGCGTGAGCAGGGTGGCAGCGGCGGGATCGGCGACGTCCCAGAGTCCGACGCTGCCGTCGCTGCCGGAGGTGGCGAGGGTGCGGCCGTCCGGGCTGTAGGCGAGGGAGCGTACGTCTCCTCCTTGCCCCGTGAGTGAGGCGAGCACGGCGGGCCCGGAGGGCGCCGCCGTGTCCCACACCCGCACGCTCCCGTCGGCGGACCCGGTGGCCAGCAGGCGGCCGTCCGGACGGTAGGCCACGGCCCGGACGTCGTCCCCGTGACCGCTGAGGGTGGCTTCGGCGACGGGCCGGTCGGTGCCGTGCACCCGCCACAGCCGCGCGGTGTGGTCGCCGCTCGCGGTCGCCAGTTGGCGTCCGTCGGGGCGGTAGGCGACGGCGAGGACCTCCTTGGAGTGGGCGGGGAGGGAGGTCATCAGGGTGCTCAGCAGGGCGTCGCGCGTCTTGGCGGTCGGCGCGAGGCGGTAGGCGGTCAGGCCCAGCTGGACCGCGAGCCCCGGATCGGTGTTGGTGAGGTCCGTCGCGCTGTCGGCGAGGGTCTGGGCGACGGCGTCGTTGCGCTGCCGGGTGACCTCGCCCTCGGCCCGCAGGGCGTTGGCCGTGGCCACCGCCGCGACCACCACGAGCACGGCCAGCAGGGCGACGAGGGCGCGCAGGCGTCGGGCGCGTCGCCGGGCCGAGTTCCCGGCGGCGGCCTCGGCCGCGGTGCCGGCGTCCACGAAGTCCTGTTCCCCGGCGGTGAGTCCGATCCCGTGGCGGGTGACGAGGTCGCGTGCGAGGGCGAGCCGGGCTCCGCGGTAGAGGGCTCCCGGGTCCCGTCCGAGGGCCTCCCAGGCGCGGGCGGCGTCGGTGAGCTGGCGGTGCAGCCGCAACTGCTCGCGGTCGTCGGCCAGCCAGCCGCGCAGCCGGGGCCAAGCGCGGATGAGCGCCTCGTGGGTGAGTTCGACCCGCCCGTCGTCGAGGGTGAGCAGCCGCAGTGCGGCGGCCCGGGCCAGCACGGTGGCGGTGTCGGGGTCCTGGCCCAGTTCCCCGCGGGATACGGGCCGTTTGGTGTCCTCGGTCCCCTCGCCGAGGGCGATGAGGTGGACGAAGGTCCGCCGGGCCAGTTGCTGCTGGCGGCCGGTGAGGGAGGAGTAGAGGCTTTCCGCGGACTGGGCGAGGGCTCCCTCGAATCCGCCAGCCGCACGGAATCCGTCCAGGGTCAGGGCGGCGCCGCGCCGCCTGCGCCAGGTCTCCAGCAGTGCGTGGGACAGCAGGGGCAGCACCCCGACCTGCCCGTGGGCGTGGGCGACGAGGGTGGCCTGAAGGGCTCCTTCCACGGTCAGGCCGGCCCGCCGGGCGGGTTCGACGACGGCGCGCCGCAGTTCGGCGGCGCTCATCGGCCCGACGACGACCTGCGCATCGCGCAGGACGGCGACGAGGGGGGCGTGGCGCGTGCAGTGGGCGTAGAAGTCCGCGCGCACCCCGAGGACGACCCGGCAGCCGGATCCGGGCCGCTCCGCCTCCTCGACGAGGGCGGTGATGAAGCGGGCCCGCTCGTCGGCGTCGGTGCAGACCGTGAAGACCTCCTCGAACTGGTCGACGACGAGCACCAGTTCACCCCGTCCGGATGCCGGCTCCGCCCCCTGGTGGGCGGCGAGTGCCTTCTCCAGGCGTTCCTGCGGGTGGGGACCGGGGGTGAGCACCTGCACGGTGCGGTGCGGTGCGTCGGCGGCCAGCCGCGGCAGCAGTCCGGCGTGCAGGAGGGAGGACTTGCCGGCTCCGGACGCGCCGACGAGGGCCACGGCCCGCTGTCGGGCCAAGGTGGCCAGGAGGTCCTCGACGAGGCGCTCGCGGCCGAAGAACAGGTCGGCGTCCTCGGTCCGGAAGGCCGCCAGACCGACGTACGGAACGCCGTCGGGGCCGGGCGGGTCCTCCAGGCAGGGGGGCTGCTCCTGCGCGCCCGGCTGCGCGTGCGGGATGCCGGCGGACGGTGCGGCGCGGAGTTCGACGGCCACGGCATGCCAGCGCCGCTCCCACTCCTGCGGGTCGCCGCCACAGGCGCGTACGTACGACAGCGTCACGTCCAGGCTGGGCAGCCGCCGCCCGGACGCGGCGCCGGACAGGGTGGCCACCGAGTAGTGGGCGCGGTGCGCCAGGTCCCGGTAAGGCGGGGATCCCGCCTCGTGGCGTAAGCGGCGCAGGGCCGCGGCGAACCGCAGCAGCGGTCCGTCGCCTCCCTCCAGCGGACGCTCCTTGCGGGCCATCCCGCCCCCTTTCCCCGCTCGGGCCTTCCCCGCTCGGGCTTCCCCACCAAGTCAGTTTTCCGCCCTCTGGGGTGGATTGTTCAGCAATTGTTTGTTCACTTCCACCGGCCCGGCGCCGAACAACGGACGGCCGCTAGACCTGGGTTCGCACAGACCACGAGAGCCGGAACGAGAACGAGGACGAGAGCGAGAGGAGGGACTGCGCCGATGAGGCGTCACCGTGCAACCGCCGCGACCGCGGCCACCGCTGCGGCCACCGGCTTGGTCGCGGCCCTGCTGCTGGGCGGATGCGGAGCGGCCACGGGCGGCGGCCCGGCGCCGCGGCCGGCCCCGGCGGGACCGTCCGGCGAGCCGGGCCCGGAGGACTTGCGCGTGCTGGCACGGGCGGAGCAGGTCCTGATCAGCCGGTGCATGGGCGCGCGGGGCTTCCCGTACGAGGTCACGGAGGTCGCCGGGGCCTCCGGCGAGGCTGCGCGGTCGTTCCCGTACGGGGTGGACGACGTCGCATGGGCCCGCGCCCACGGCTACGGGGGCCGGGAGGAGCGCCGGATGGCACAGGCGCGGCAGGCCGACCCGAACCAGCGGTACTTCCAGGGGTTGTCGCCGTCCGCACGGGCAGCCGCCCGTACCGCGTTGATGGGGTCCTCCCCCGTGGGGCTCTCGGTCAAGGCTCCCACCGGAATGACGATCACCGCTTCCACCGAGGGCTGTATCGCGGAAGCCGAGCGCACCCTCTACGGGGACCTGAAGGGCTGGTTCCGCGTCAAGGTCGTCACCATGAACCTGCGTCCCGTCCGGGAGGCGCGCGTACGCGAGGACCAGCGGTACGCGGACGCGGTGCGGCAGTGGGCCGCGTGCATGCGGGCGGCGGGCCGCCCGTACGCCACCCCGGACGAGTCCCGGCAGGCGGCGGCCCGCTACGCCGAGAGCCTGCCGGCGCCCGAGGCGGACGCGGCCGAGACCGCACTCGCCGTCACCGAAGCGACCTGCGCGACCGGCACACCGCTGGCGCAGGTCTCCCAGGCCCTGGACCGCACCTACGGCGAACGACTCCGCGCGGAGCACCGGGAGGAGATCGCCGAGAGGTGGAGGTTCCAGAACGCCGCGCTGCCGATGGCGCGGCGCATCGCACCACCGTCATCACCCGATTCGGGGAAGACCGAGACCTCTGGAGGGTCCCATGCGTAAGTTCCGCACCATGCTGCTGGCCGGCGCGCTCGCCCTGCCGCTGCTGACCGCCCCGGCCACCCTGACCGCGGCGAGCGCCGCCACGGCCGATGCCTCCGGCGTGGCCGCCGACGGCAACTACTGGGTGTGGGAGGACACCAACCGTGGCGGCCGCTCCTGTGGGTGGAGCGGCAACGACAACGACTGGCGCACCTGTGGCGCGGGCGGCAACTTCAACATGAACGACCGGGCCTCGTCCTGGTGGAACAACGGCTACGCCGGTTCCTTCGGGGACGTGCGCGTGTACGAGAACATCAACTACGGCGGCGCCTCCACCTGCGCCCCCAACGGCGGCGCGGGCAACATCCCGTGGGAGTGGAACGACCGCATCTCCTCCCACAAGTGGGTGACCAACTGCGGCTACTGACCGCCGCTCCCCCGCCTCGGGCCCTCCCGGGCATCACGCCCGGGGGGCCCGCAGGACGTGGCGGACGAGGCCGTCCGCGGCGCCGGTCCGTTCGAAGCCCACCCGGGCGAGGACCCCGTGGGAGGGCGCGTTGCCCTCGTCGACCGTGGCGTGCAGTGCGGTCAGGCCGGGCTGCGCGAACGCCCAGGCGACCAGGCCGGCCAGGGCATCGGTGACCAAGCCCGCGCCCCGGGCCGAGGGGACGAGGTCGTAGCCGACCTCCGCGTTCCCCTCGGCGTCCGGGGAGCCGTGGAAGCCGATGCCGCCGATCGCGCGGTGGTCGTCCGTACAGACGATGGCGTACGGTCCCCAGCCCGGGCGGTACGCCCCCGCCTCGTACGCCGTGAACGCCATCCCCGCCGCGACCCGGGTGCCCTCGCCGGGGCCGTCCCCTGTCCAGGCGAAGCCGCCGGTGCCGCCGTCGCGCAGGTCTGCGGCGACGTCCGGGGAGAGCTCGCAGAGCACGACGCGGCCGGCCGGGACGGGTTCGCCGTACCAGCGCCAGACCCGCTGGGCGGGCAGCCCCGGGAGTTCGCCGCGGCCCGTCGCCCACAGGAGCGTCTGCCAGGGCCCCGCGATCCCGCGGGGCACCTGCGGGAAGAGCAGGTCGAGGACCTGGGCGCACAGGGACGCGTCGGGCTCCTGGTCCCGGACGCCGAGCCCGCCGAGGATGTCGCGGGTGTGCACCAGCATCTCCAGGACTCCCACCGCAGCGTACCCGTCCGGGCCGACGGTGCCGTAGGGATGCCAGGCGCGATCGCCCGGCCGGGCCGCGGCCACGGCGGCGGAGAGCAGGCCGGCGGTGGCCTCCAGCACCTCGATGAGACCCGCGGGGCCGGTGCCGGGGGCGGCCGTGACCTCGACGGGTACGAACGCACCGGCGGCCCGGGTGGTCAGCTGGGCGCCGTAGCGCGTGAACGCGCGCGCCATGTGGACGGCGGTGTGCTGACAGCTCCACTCCAGGCCGGCGGCCGGAACCGACCAGTCGAGGTGCGCAACGGAGCGCAGGGCCCGGGCGCTGGAGGCGGTGGCGAGCTCTATGGACTGCGGTCCCGTGATCGTCATGGGGAGACCCTAGGGCGGCGCGTGGGCGCGGGGCCATCGGTTTCCCCGCGCGTCCGACCGATGATTTCCCGGCGGCCGCGGGAGTCTGCATTCCAAGAGGCGGCCCGGTCGGCCGCACATCGGGAAAGGTGGAGTGATGAGCAGCAGCCTGCGCGACATCCTGGAGCCGTACGTGGACGGCGGTGCGCTGCCCGGGGCGGTGGGCCTGGTGGCCCGCGGCGGCCGGGTGGAGGTCGAGGCGGTCGGATCGGCCGATCGCGAGGGCACGGCTCCGATGGTCGCGGATTCGATCTTCCGTATCGCCTCGCTCACCAAACCGGTCATCGCGGCGGCGGTGATGATGCTGGTCGAGGAGGGGCTGCTCGCCCTGGACGACGAGGTCGCGCCGTGGCTGCCGGAGCTGGCGTCGCCGGTCGTGGTGCGCACGCCCGCGAGCCCGGTCGACGACGTACTGCCCGCGGTCCGCCCGATCACCGTGTTCGACCTGCTGAGCTCACGCGCGGGGTACGGGTTCCCGGCCGACTTCTCGCTGCCCGCGGTCGGACTGCTGTTCAGCGAACTCCTCCAGGGGCCCCCGCAGCCGCAGCACGTCGTCGCACCCGACGTGTGGATGAAGAAGCTGTCGGAGATCCCGCTGCTGTACCAACCGGGCGAGGCCTGGCTGTACAACACCACCTCCGACATCCAGGGCGTGCTGATCGCCCGGGCCTCGGGGCAGTCCCTGCCCGCCTTCCTCGCCGAGCGGATCTTCGAGCCGCTCGGCATGCCGGACACGGGGTTCTCCGTACCGGCCGCCGATCTGGGCCGGTTCACCGGCTACTACCGCACCGGTGACGGCGGTCTGGAGCTGGTCGACGCCCGCGAAGGGCAGTGGAGCAGCGTCCCCGCCTTCCCCTCCGGGGCCGGCGGCCTGGTGTCGACCGCCGCGGACTGGCACGCCTTCGCCCGGATGCTGCTCGCCGAAGGCGCCGTCGACGGCGGCCGGGGCCGGCTGCTCTCCGCGGAGTCGGTCCGGCTGATGACCACGAACTGCCTGACACCCGTTCAGATGGCGGCCGGGGAGCTGTTCCTGGAGGGCCAGGGGTGGGGCTTCGGCGGTTCGGTGGACGTCACGCCCCGTGATCCGTGGAACGTGCCGGGGCGCTACGGCTGGATCGGCGGCACCGGGACGGCGGCCCACATCGTCCCCGCCACCGGCACCGTCTCCCTCCTGCTCACCCAGGTGCAGCTGGGCGGGCCGACCCCGCCGGACCTGATGCGCGCGTTCTGGCGGTACGCGGCCGGGGCCTGAGCCCGGCCGCGAACCGCCGCCCGCCTGCTACAGGCGGACCTTCCAGTCGGCGGTCGCCCGCAGGGTGCGGGCGATCCGCGGGTCGCGGACGGAGGCCGTGCGGTCCTCGGCCGTGACCGACAGCTTGTGCGTGCGCAGGTCGAGCAGCCACAGCTCGGCCACGGCGACCTCGGTCCGGCCGGCGAAGCGTTTCAGCTCCCGGCCGTCCAGGTACCAGCGCACGTCCAGCTGCCGTCCGTCGGCCCCGGCCAGCCGGGGTACGGACACCTGCGCCGTGTGGCGCAGCCGCAGCGTCCGGTCGGTCGGGGTGAGCGGGCTGAGCGGCCGGGCGTGCTGGTAGAAGCCGGCGATCATCGACTCGACGCCGGGCAGGTTGAAGGGTTTGCCGAGCACGCGCATGAGCGAGGCGTCGGTGGGCCGGTACAGGCCGGTGACGTAGTAGCCACCGCCCTCGTACGCGCCGACGGTGCCGCCGTCGGGTGAGGGGGCGCCGAGCCAGCGGTACCACTTCGACCGCGCGTCGGCCATGCGGTCGGCGGTCAGGACGGAGCTGTTGGATTCGGCGGGCTCGGGGCCCTCGTACTTCTCGTAGCCGGGGGTGCCGGGGTAGAAGTACTCGTCGGCGAGCTTGCCGAGCGAGTGGCCCGTCTCGTGGATGGCGACCTGGCCGGACTTCGCGTTGCCCGCCGAGGCGGTCGAGATGCCCTCGTAGCCGAGGGTCGCGCTGGGCTCGTTGTAGCCGGCGCCGCCGTACTTGGTGCTGTTGGCGAGCACCAGGACGAGGTCGGCCGCGGGAGCTTTCGCCACGTACGCGTCCACCTTCGGCTGGTCGATGCAGAGCAGTCGCTCGATGTCCTCGCACCAGAAGTAGGAGCCGAGCGCGGTGTCGCGGACGGTGTCGGGGGTGGGGTCCCCGGAGACGCCGGACACGGCGGAGACGGCGTCGACCGTCCACACGTTGAACAGGTTCCGGTAGGTGGCGTACGGCTCGACCGCGGCCAGCTCCGCCCACTTGGCCTGCGCGTCGGCGTGGAAGCGGTCCAGTTCGGCGGCGGTGTACCCGTCGCCGACGACGACGATGTCGAGGCGGTCGGCGGTCGGGCCGTTGTCGACCAGCTTGCCGACCTTCCCGTCGGACGCCCGCTCCGCGCCGGACAGCCGGGGCGCGCTCCTCGCGCGTCCCGCGGCCGGTACGCGGGTGTGGCCGGATCCGGCGGCGGTGCCGTCCTGCGGCCCGGGTATCTCCACCTCGGCCGTCGCGGACGGGGACGCGGGAGCCGGCTGCGGCGCGGCGGCCGCGGGACCGGCCGGGCCGGCGACGAGCAGGACGGCGGTCGCGCAGGCAGCGGCGGCGGCTGCGCGCAGTGCCTGGCGCAGGGCTGAGTCCATGAAGTCCCCCTCCGGGGAAGGAAGTTAAGTGATCTGTTAACTCGGCTGAACCGGTTGCTCAAATTAGGTGCCGTGCAGGGCGTGCGCAATGGGCCGCTACCCCTGAATACTTGGGAGTTCGAGCCAGTCAGGGGGTCTTCATGGACGAACCGGCCGTGATCGGTCGCAGAGTTGCCCGGATGCGGGCCGAACGCGGGCTGACGCAGCGGTCTTTGGCCGAGCCCGCGTACACGTCCGCGTACATCTCCACCCTGGAGTCGGGGAAGGTCCGGCCCTCCGAGACGGCTCTGCGCTTCCTCGCGGGCCGGCTCGGCACCTCGTACGAGGAACTGGCCACCGGGCGGCCCGCCCACCTGGCCACCGAACTGCGGCTCGGTCTCACCGACGCCCAGCAGACCCTGGCCACGGGCGACGCCGAGGAGGCCGCCGCCCGCTACCGGCCGCTCCTCGCGGAGGCCGAACGGCTCGGCCTGGACCCCGAGCGGGCGGAGGCGCTGCTGGGGCTGGGCGAGTGCGCGCTGGAATCGGGCGAACTCGCCGAGGCCAAGAGCCGTTTCGAGGCCGCCGAGCGCCTGCTGGCGGCCGAGCCGCTGCCGCGCCGGGTCCGCCCGATCCGCGGCCGGGCCGTCGCGCACCTGCTCGCCGGGGAGCTCCGGTACGCCTGCTACCTGCTGGAATCGACCATCGACGAACTGAACGCGAGCGGGCTCGCGGACCCCGAGGCGCTGGTGCTGCTGTATGCGGCGGTGATCGGGCCGTACACGGACATGGGGGCCCATGCCCGGGCCGCGCACGCCGCCGAGATCGCCCTGTCACTGGCTCCGCGGGTCGAGGATCCGGCGCTGGTGGCGGGCATGCACCGGCAGGTGGCGCGGACCTTCCTGACCGCGGGCCGCCCGGCCGACGCGGACGCCTCCCTCGCCAAGGCGCAGGCGATCTACCGTCAGCTGCGCCTGCGCACCGATCTGGCGCACTGCCACTGGATGCGGGGGTACGTACAGGCACAGAACGGGGATCTCGCCGCGGCGGAGGCGGAGTTGCGCACGGCGCGGGACATGCTCGCCGCGCGGCGGGCCGCCCTCTACACCGCGCAGGTCGAGGTCGAACTCGCCGACGTGCTGCGCCGCCTCGGGCGGTGCGAGGAGGCGGCCGAGCTGCTGTCGGGGCTGCTGGAGCTGGGGGACAGCCACGGTGCGGTGCACGCGGGCGGCGCCCACCGGCTCCTCGGGCTGATGGCCGAGGAGCGCGGCGAGACCGAAGCCGCGGAGCAGCACTACGTGCAGGCGCTCACCCTGCTGGAACGCAGCGGGGCCACGGGCGATCTGGCGGACCTGTGCCGGCTGCTGGGCGACCTGCTGCGCCGTACCGGACGGATCGAGGCCGCTCTGGACGCGTACCGGACGGGGCTGGGGCACCGGGCGGCTCCTGGTACGACCACGCTGGGCCCGGCGCCCGCCGCTCCCCCGCGGCGGTGAGCGCCGCGGAGGAGCGGTCCGGTCCGTGCGGGCCGCGGCCCGGTCAGTGGTTCTCGGTGGGCCGCAGGTCGCGCGGGATCAGCGTCCAGGTCGTGGCCGCCGCGGCGATCGCGAGGGCTCCCGCGAGCAGGAACGCAGTTCTTCTTCACGCATCACAATGAACCTCCTTCGCCTCAGGCGATACAGATTTGTATCACCGGAGGTAAAGAAGGCTCACCTCACGGGCATGTCTCACCGCTTCGTGTCACGGTCATCCCCCGGCCCGCGGGCCGGGAAGAAGCGGCCGGGCCCTCAGTCTTGCCGGGCTCTCAGTCCTCGCCGGTGCGGGCACGGGCGCCCGAGCGGGTGCGCCCCGCCGTCTGGGCGCGCGCCGGGTGCCTGCGGACGTACTCGTGTTCCAGCTCGTTCATCCGCTGGGTATGGGTGACCAGCGCTTCGTCCGATCCGTGCAGCAGGGTCTCGTGGCGGGTGCGGTGGATGGCCTCCAGCTCCTTGAGAAGCCTGCCTTCCTCCAGGTCACGTGCCGACGGACCGCCCTCGTGCTGCGTCATGGCCGGTACACCTCCTCCTCCCCCTCGTTCGCCCTGGGGCCCGGTCACTCCATCATCCCCTTCCCCGGCCCTTTCGTCAGCGCTGCCGGGCGGCTGCGGCCCGGGCCGTGCAGGTTCGGGTCACCTCGTCGGCGAAGATGCGGGCCGGCGGAGCCAGTGCGGCCCAGCGGCGGACGGCCCAGCCGACCGCGAGGGGCGGCAGGGCGGGGATCGGGACGAGCCGCAGCGGGCCGTCGGAGCCGGGCACCCGCCAGCCGGGCAGGGCGGGGACCACGGCGTGGCCCAAGCCCAGTTCGGCCAGCAGGAGGGCGGTGTCCCAGTCGGCCACGCTGGTGTCGGAGCGCACCCGGACGCCCGCTTCGGCCAGGGCGGCGTCGAGGTGGGCGCGGGAGGTGGAGTTCTCCGGGAGCCGGATGTGCCGGATCCCGCGGAGATCGGCCGGCTCGATCCGGGACCGGGTGGCGAGGGGGTCCTCGGCGCCGACCGCCAGCACCCAGGGCAGCTCCATCACGGGGCGCTGCTCGATGCCGCGGACCGGTCCGCCGATGGTGATCCAGGCCAGGTCCAGGTCGTCAGCGGCGAGGGCGTCGAAGCAGCTGCGGCTGGAGTTCTCGGTCTGGAACTCCAGGCTGACCCGGGGGTGGGTGCGGCGGAAGCCCACCACCGCCTCGGACATGAAGTGGCGCACGGTCGTGGCCCCGGTCGTGATGCGTACGGAGCCGCCGTCCCCGCGTACGAGGTCGTCCAGGCGGCGCAGCGCGCCGTCCAGGCCGGCGATGCCGTCGGCGGCGGCCGCCTGCAGGATGCGGCCCGCCTCGGTGGGGACCACGCCCCGGGCGTGGCGTTCGAGCAGGACCGCGCCGGTCTGCTTCTCCAGCCGCCGCACGTGCTGGCTGACGGCCGACTGGGTGCAGCCCACGTCGCGGGCGACGGCGCTGAGGCTGCCCGCCCGGCAGACGGCCACGAAGACGCGCAGATCGTCGAGAGTCATGGACCCAAGCTATCGCTTGGGAGTGGGTAGGAATCCGGTGGATTGACTTGGGTATGGGGGTGGTCGATGATCTTCGCAGGGCCCAGGGCGGCAACCCGTCCCTGCCGTGCGCCGCGGTCCGGAACACCGGTGCACGTCAGGACGGGTGCCGACCCGCTCAACCCGATCGGGGCAGGGCGCCGGGGACCCGGCGGCACGGTCTCAGGGGGTGAAGGTCCAGCGTTGGGCCGGGCTGCTGTCGCAGGCGGCGCGGGTGAGCTTGGTGCCGTTGGCGGTGCCGGGGCCGACCGGGGCGAGGCATTGGCCGAGGGTACGGAGGCTGCCGTCGGGGCCCTGCCGCCAGATCTGCCCGATGGCGCTGCCGCAGGTCTGGACGGTGATGCGGGAGACGCTCGTACCGTCGAGGCAGACCCCCCCGAGGCCGGTGACGCGGCCGTCACCCTGGAGGGTCCAGCGCTGGTTCGGGCCGCCGTGGCAGGTGTACAGGGTGGGTTCGGTGCCGGGGGTGGTGGCGCTGTACGGAAGGTCGACGCATGTGGCGGAGGCCGCGTTGACGAGGCCGGCGTCGGCCGGGAGCGGGGCGGGCCGCCCGGTGAGGGTGATCTCGGCGGCGCTGCTCCAGGGGCCGCGGCCGCCGGCTTCGGTCAGGGCCTTCAGGCGGAGGTAGCGGCCCGTCTTCGCTGCCGTGGACACGGTTTTGGCGGCCGGGGTGTCGGCGAAGGTGCCGGTCGCCACCGGTGCACCCCAGTCGGTGGTGGTGTCGGAGACGTAGACCTCGTAGCCCCCGATCCGGCCGTTCACCCCGCCGTCCTGACGGGGCAGGTAGCCGAGACCGTCCACGGCGTAACGGGCGCCGAGGTCGATCTGGATCTCGTGCGGGAGCGGGGCCGGGGTGGTGGAGGACCAGGCGGTGTGCCAGTGGCTGGCCGGGTTGCCGTCGAAGGCGCCCACGGCGGCGCCGTTCTCCGCGGCGGTCTCCTGGCTGTCGGCGGAGACCAGGGACCAGCCCGCCTGGGAGAGGGGGGCGGAGCCGGCCGGGACGGGGTCGGCGGCGGGGACGGAGGTGCCGGTGGCGGTGATGTTGAACGCCCCCGCCCTGCTCCCCGACTTGACCCACAGGACGCCGCCGCGGTCGGCGGCGTCGAAGAACCAGCCGGTGGCGGCGGCCTCGTAGGCGGCCTTGGAGGTCTGGCGGGTGAGGCCGCCGCCGTCCAGGGTGACGGCGCTCGGCGCCGACGCGACGTGGAGGGTGAACTCGTAGCCGCGCGAGGCCGCTTTGCCGGTGTAGCTGCCGGTGGGGGCGCCGACGGAGACGGTGACGGTACCGGAGCCGGCGGCCGGGGCGGTGACGTCCACCTGCTGCCGGGCGTAGGCACCCGACTGGTAGGCACGGGTGAGGCCGTCGTCTTCGTAGAGGCTGAAGGAGGAGGCGCCGCGCGGGTGGATGTCGTAGGTGAGGGTGGAGACGGGCTTCTCCCCCGTGTAGTTCATCTGCGGCCACATCGGCACGATCGCCCCTCCCTTGACGAACAGGGGCAGGGTGTCGAGCGGGGCCTGGTAGTTGTTCAGCCAGCCCGGACCGGCGTACGTCCTTCCGCTCCAGTAGTCCGTCCAGGTACCGGCGGGCAGGTAGATGCCGTCGCGGACGGAGGTGTCGGAGACGACCGGCGCGACGAGGAAGGAGTCACCGGCCAGGAACTGTCCGCTGGTGAGATTGCCGCGGGCCACCGGGTCGTTCGGGTACTCCAGGACCATCGCGCGGGTGCTCGGCACGCCGCTCTCGTGGGCGGTGCGGCTCATCGTGTACAGGTACGGCATGAGGCGCATCTTCAGCTGGAGGTACTTGCGGTTGATGGACAGGTACGGCTCGGCGAAGCGCCAGGGCTGCTTGTCCTGGTAGCCCGCGGACGGGTTGGTCGCTCCCCAGCCGGACATGGTCATGAAGGCCGGGGTGAAGGCCTTCCACTGGAGGTCGCGGGTGTACGTCTTGGGACTGCCGCCGAAGATGCCGTCGATGTCACCGGAGGCGTAGTTGAGGGCGGACAGGCCCGCGCCGGTGATCGCGGGGACGTGCCAGCGCATGTCGTCCCAGGTGCCGTTGGTGTCGCCGGTCCAGACGACGGCGTTGCGCTGGGTGCCGGCCCAGCCGTCGACGGTCCACACGTAGCGGCGGGCGTCGGAGTTCTTTTCGATGCCGTCGACGGCCTGCTGTACGCCGGTGAAGGCGGTCTTGTAGCCGCCGCCGATCCAGGCCACGTCGGTCTTCACCCCGCGGGTGCCGGCGGTGCCCACTTCGGTGGCGATGTCGGTCAAGCCCGTCGAGGTCCACAGACCCGTCTGGAAGCCCTTGGCCCGGAGGGCGTCGACCGTCGACTTCAGGGGGGCGGTGTAGCCGCAGCCGTAGCCGTCGTTGGGCAGGAACCAGCCCGAGGGCATGTCGGCGGCCCGGGCGTCGGCGGCGTAGCCGGCCACGTCGGGGGTGGTCTGGTGGCGCAGCCGGTTGTGGTCGCCCTGGTAGTCGGGGTTGGAGGCGTTGAAACAGTCCGCGTTGCCCAGTTCCAGGCCCCACATGGGGGCCATGAAGGGTTTGCCGCTCACATCGGTGTAGGCGTCGAGGACGGATTTGAGGGAGTCGCCGGTGAAGTACCAGGCGTCGAAGCGCCTCTCGTCGTGGGTGAGGGTGGTGGGGGCGTTGAATCCGTACGAGCCGGGGGCCCAGGTGTTGCGCATGACGCCGTAGCCGTTGGTGGACATGTAGAAGGGGGCCGGACTGGCGTTGTCGTTCTCGCGCCACTTGTTGTCCACGGCCACGGGGACGGTCTTGCCCCGCAGGGCCCATTCACCCAGACGCAGGCCGGTTCCGTAGAACTGCTCGTCGGCGCCGCGGGCCAGGTACTGGGTGGTCCGGGTACCGGTCCAGGAGGTGGGCTGGGTCTCCTGCCAGACGAGGGTGGCGTTGTCGGCCCGGTAGACGGAGAACTGCAGGGGGGACTTGTTGACGCGGATGGAGAGGGCTCCGGTGGTGATGCGGTAGTACGCGCCCGCGTCGCTGAAGGCGGTGCTGACGGGGCCGAAGTCGGTGGTGGGGGCGAGGTCGCGGCCGGCCGGATCGTTGGTGAAGGCTCCGTCGGGCGAGAGCCAGAGCCGGAAGATGTCGGCGCGGGCGACGACGACGCGGGCCTTGGCGCCGCTGGACGCGGTGACGGTGAAGGTGTTTCCGGTCTGGGTGAAGCCGGTGACGTTGCCTGCGGTGGCGGGGGCGGGCGCCGCCGCGGCCGGGGAGGCCACCGGCCCGGCCGCGGCCAGCCCAGCCGCGGCGAGGGCGCCGGCGAGCAACGCGGCCAACGGGACGCGTCGGCGCCGGTGCGGGCTCCGGCGGATGCTGATCAGTCTCATGGGGCAGCTCCTCGTGCGGTCCGGATCGCGGACACACCGCTTTGGCATGCGCCTGGCAAGATAGCGGCCCATGGAGATCACTTGAAGGAAGATGCTCGAAGTCGTCTTCAAACAAGCAACTTTGAGCACGGACACCGGGCGCGGAAAGCCGCCTCCGGACCGGTGGGGTGGCCGGGGCAGGGGGCGGGCAAGGGGCGGCCGCCCCGGTGTCCCGGGGCGGCCGTGTGCGTCGGCGTGGGTGGCTACTTGGGTGGCAGGGCCTTCTTCAGGGCCGCGGCCAGGCTATTCGCCAGTTGCTCGTCCGAGGGCGGGCTGTCGCCCTGCAGGCGGGCCATTTGGGCCGTGAAGGTCTGGGTGAAGGCGCCGTAGAGGGGGGTGCGCGGTCGCTGCACGGCCTTCTCCAGTGCGGGCAGCAGGGTGCCGCGCGCGTAGCCGGGGCGGCCGTACGCGTCCCGCGGCATCCGGTCGGTGCGCTCGCTCGTCGGGGCCGCGGTGGGCTGGCCGGGTGTCTTCGCCGCCCGGCAGGTCAGATCGTTGGCCTCGTACGCGGAGCGCCTGGTGGCCGCGAATCCCGCATCGAGCAGGCAGCGCTCGCTCTCCCTGTCGGTGAGGAACTCGATGAGCTCCCGGGCGGCGTCGGGGCGCTGCGATCCCCGCGCCAGAGCCAGGTTCTGGCCGCCCAGCACCGCTCGGCCGGGGAGCGGTGCCACCCCGAGCTTCTCCTCGGAGAAGGACTGGTGGAGCGTGCGGTAGGCGTACGGCCAGTGGCGGAGGAAGGCGGTACGGCCGCCCGCGAAGTCGGTGAGCGTGTCCGCCTCGTCGGAGCGGACGGCGTCCGGCAGGGTGTAGGCGGCCTGGGTGCGGTTGCGCAGCTCGGCCACCCCCGCCTTCAGGGCGCCCACGGAACCGGCGTAGCGGCCTTCCTTGTCGGTCACGGTGAAGCCGTCGGTCGCCGAGGCGAAGGCCTCGATGCCGTTGACGGTCAGGCCCTCGTACGAGGCGTCGAGCTGTGCGGTCCAGCCCTTCTCATAGGCTGCGTCCGGCTTCCTGCCCGGCGCGCCGAGGTCGCCGATCAGCTTCTGGACGACGGGCCACGTGGTGCCCTTGCCGAGGTCGGTCTCCGTGACGCCCGCGCTCTTCAGGTAGTCGCGGCGGTAGTAGAGCAAGCCGACGTCGCTGTTGAAGGGGACCGCGTACACCGTGTCCCCCCAGCGGGCGGTGGCCGCGACGGACTCGATGACGTCGGAGTCCACCAGCTTGTCGGGGAGCGGCTGGACGAGACCCGCGGCGGCGAACTCCGGCACCCAGGTCACGTCGAGGTTGACCACGTCGTACTCGGCGCTGCCGGACTGGAGCGCGCCCAGGAGCTGGCTGCGCTGCTGGTCCGCCGAGCCGGGCAGCTCGACCAGGCGGGCCCGGTAGCCGGAGCCCTTGCGTTCCTGCTCCTTGTTCCACTCCTCGATCAGCTGTTGGCGGATGCCGCCCTTGCCGGTCACGTCCCGGCCGCTGGCCAGGACGATGTCGCCCGGCGGTTCGACGGTGCCCGCGGCCGCGGACTGTTCGCCGCCGGCTGCGCCGGATGCGTCCTGCGCGCCGGAGTCGCAGCCGGCCGTCAGCAGCGCGATGAGGAGCACGGCGCCCGCGCCGCGCCGCCGTCCGTGGCCGTGCCTCATCCTTCGTCCCCCGTTCCGGTCCTGGCGACCTCGTCCCGCAGCCGGGCGACGAGATCGCCCTTGGTGTCCAGGCAGCGGCCGCCGCTCGCCTCGGAGATGAGCGCGTCCGGTTTGCCCTTGTCGCAGCCGCCGCTGTCCAGGGAGGCCATGACGACCGGGATCTTCTTGTCCCGCGCGGACCGGAGCAGATCGTTCAGCCGGCTGCCCTCGGTCAGCCGGTTGTTGTCCTCGTCGTCGGTGAGGTAGACGATCAACTGCGGGCGGCGGCTGTCGGTGCCGCGCCCCTTCATGTCCTCCAGGGCTGCGAACAGCGCCAGGTACGGGTCGGCTTGCAGGTCCCTGACCCGGGCGGTGGTCGTGATGACCCGCTGGGCCTCTTCGCGCGCGTGCGTGCCGAACGGCAGCAGCTCGCTGTACGCGCGGGGACTGCCCTGCTCGGCGGCAACCGCCCACACGCCGTATTCGTCGCGCCCGCCGAGACCGGCGAGCGACTGGCCGATGATGCCGGGCGCGCCGCCGGGGCCTTCCCACAGCCCGCCCATGGAACCGGACGAGTCCAGCAGGAAGAGCACCCGGCCCGGCCCGTTGGCCTCCCGGTAGCCCTTCAGCGCCCCGGTCAGCGCGGCGGGGAGGGCGGAACCGGTGAGCGGGCCGGGATTCTCCAGCGCCCCGAAGCCGCTGAAGGAGGTGCCGGTACCGGTACCGAGCGGTGGGTGCGCGGCCGAGGCACTGCGGAAGCCGTCCTTCCCGAATACGGCGAGTCCGCCGCCGGCCGCCGGGGCGGACGTCTTCGCCCCGCCCTTCCCGGCGGACTTGGTGCCGGTCAGCCAGAGGCGGAACCGCTCCGCGGCGGCGTCCCGCGCGTCCTTGTCCCGGTCGGCGCCGACGCCGAGCCAGCGCACCCGTACGAACGTCGGGCTCAGGCCCGGGACGTCGATGGGGTACTCGGCCATCCGGCGGACCCGCGTCGTGCTGTCGCAGCCCACTCCGGTGCGGAGCAGGAACTCCGGCACCAGCGCTGCGGTGCGGTTGTCCACCGCCTCGTCGTCGGGCAGGGTGCACAGCAGCTCCCCGCCGGTGCGCGACGGGGGTCCCGGCTGGGCAACGACGTGTTCGCCGGCGACCGGATCCTGCTGGCCCGCACCGTAGAGGCCGACCGTCGCGAGCAGGCCGGAGTCGGTGTTCTCCGGGTCGGGGCGCCGTATCTCGGCCTTCGGCGCGCGGTTCTTGAGCGCGGTCGTCAGGGCTGCGAGACCTCCGACCCGGTCGGCGAGCGCCTCCGCCGCCATGTCCTGCGGGACGGCGAGTACGACCGGCGAGTACGCGAACGGCTCGGGGTCGGCCTTCATTTCGGCATAGGCCCGCTCGCTGGGGGCGGGACGGGCTCGGTCGACGCTCGCGGGCGAGGCCGGGATCCAGATGTCCGGCTGGGGGCCGATGTCGCGCTGCGGATTGTTGTCGCCGCCCGTCGGCCGCTGCCACGGGTCGGACTGCCGGTTGAACGCGGCGATGACCGAGGCGGCTCCGGCACTGTAGACGGTGATGCCGCTGCGCCTGCACCCGCTGCCGGTCCTGTTCTCGTCCGACGTGAGGTACGCCTCCGTCGCCTTGCGGACGGTGGCTTCCAGATCGGGGTCGGTGAGCAGCCGGAGTTCCAGCGGTGGCTTGCAGGGGGGCCGGTCGCCGCCGCCGAAGGCTGCGACGCCGGTGGCGACGAGGCCGGCGATCGCCAGGGGGACGCCGATGACGGCCGCCATCCTGCGGCCGGTGAGGGGACGGAGCCTGCCGGGCCGGCCGGGCTCCCCGAGAGCGCGGAGAGCGCGGAGTGCGCTGAGCCCGAGTGCGCTGAGCCCGCCGAGTGCGCCGGATCCACCGTGCCCGTCCGGTGCGCCGGGGGTCCCGTCGGGAACGTCGGGAACCGCGCCCTCCGGAGGCCCGCCCTCCGGAGGCCGCGAGCCGCCCGCTCCTCCTGCCGGTTGCGTCGGGGGCCGTCCGCCGCCGACGGGGTCCAGGGCGGCCGGGATCGAGGGCGTGCTCGACGGGCGTAAGGGCGGGACGGCGAGCAGTACGTCGGCGCCCGAGGTGGCGGAGCGGCTCTGCGGCTCCCAGTCCTCGGGGGGCTCGCGCAGCGTCTTGTAGTGCCTGGGCATGTGGTCCTTGAGCCGGGCGGCGAGACGGTCGAAGCCGACCTCGCCGCCCTCGCCCCCCACGCCCTCACTCAGGAAGCGCACGAGCTGTGCGGTGAACGGCGTGGGCGTGTCGTCGCCGCCCGCGTCGATGCGGTTGTTGGCCTGCACGCTCATCAGCAGCGAGGTCCGCCGGCGCTGGGCGGCGCCGAGGGCGTCCCAGGCCGCCGAGGCGTTACCCGCGTAGCAGCAGTCGAGGATGACGACCACGTGCTCCGCCCTGGCGCCGGACAGTACGGCCAGGACGCTCTTCCACGGTGCGGCGCCCAGGAACACCGCTTCGGCGCCCGGGACGATCGTGGCCCGCCGCATCAGCAGCCAGAGCTCGTCACCCGTGCTGGGCACGGCTCCGTGGCCGGAGAAGTAGAGCAGGAGCAGCCCGTCGGCCGCGTCGACCGCGGCGTGCAGCTGCTCGTCGAACTCGTCCACGGAGCGCGGCCGGCTGACGGTGATCCCGTCGTCCGCGAACACCCCGCCCTCGCGGAGCGAGCGCTCCAGTCCGGCGAGGTTGTGCTCGACCGCCTTGAGGTCTCCGGACACCCCGGCGGGGTGCTCGGGCTGTTTGAAGTCGTACGCGGGGACTCCGACGAGCAGCGCCCGGTTCACCTTTCCCCGCGGGTCGAAGCGCGCCACCGGGCTATCTCCCGTCGCTGTCCGCCGTGACCTCGGCCTCCGGGGGCTCGCCGCGTTCCACGGCACGGCGGTTCTCCCGCCAGGCCCGTACCCCGCTCTCCACCTGCTCGAACACCACGTCGAACAACTTGGGCGAGACCGCTCCGATCAACACCAGCGTGATCTCCAGCCCGGCCCCCATCGGGCTGGCGGACCCGTCCTGCGCCCCCGCCCGTTCCTGCACCTCCAGCTCACCACTGTTCCTGAGCGCTTCGAGCTTCTGCTCCCGCTCCAGCCACGCCTTGAGCGCCCTGATGTCGCTCTCGCTCGCGCCCTGCATCAGGCGCACGCGGATGGCGGTGTTCGCCATGGCCTCCCCCTTAGCAACAACTCAGCATCATGACATGTGACTTGCGCGGTGGGGGACCCCTTGGTCATCACCGCACCGGCAAGGCTGACGATCTCGGGTTCCCGGGTGCGGGACGGCAGCCCGGTGCCGGCTGCGTCCTCGTTGTCAGACCCCTGCGCGACGATCTGGGCATGACGATTGCCACCGCTCCTGCCCTGGCCACCCGTGACGAGTACGCCGACGCGATCGGCACGGCCATCAAGGCGTCCGCCGCGTACTACGGCTCCGGCGAATCACCGCTCGACGACGCCTCGTTCGACCTTCTCGTCTCGCTGATACAGGCCTACGAGGAGCGGTATCCCGAGCACGTGGACGCGGCTTCGCCGACCGGGAAGGTGGCTGCAGGAGCGGTTCCGGCCGGGGACGTGGTGCACACGGCGGCGATGCTGTCGCTGGCCAACGCGTTCGGCCCGCAGGACCTGCTCGACTGGGAGGCCTCGCTGGTGCGGCGCCTGGGGGGACCCCCGGCCGGAGGGTACGCGGTCGAGCCCAAGCTCGACGGGGCCCCGCTGGCCGCGCGGTACCGCAACGGCCGGCTGGTCCGGCTCGTCACCCGGGGCAACGGCGCCGCCGGCGAGGACGTGTCCCACGCGATCGGCACCATCGTCGGACTGCCGGCCCGGCTGGCCACGGACGCCTCGTTCGAGGTGCGCGGCGAGGTCCTGCTGACCACCGCGCAGTTCGAGCGGGCCAACGCGGTACGCGCCGCGCACGGGGCCGGTCCCTTCTCCAATCCGCGCACGGCGCGGCCGGCACGCTGCGGGCCAAGGGCCGCCCGTACACGGTGGAGATGACCTTCTGGGCCTTCGGCGCGGTGGAGTTCGGTGCAGGCGCGGGAGACCTGGGTCGACGTGGACGCCGCTGCTGAGATGTGGCAGTACGTGGACCTGGATCGGGCGGCGGCCTGCCACTGCAGGGTCTACCGGCCGCGCGAACCGCTGCACGTCACGGAGCCAGACTGGGAGGGCGGTCGGATCAACGGCCATCGCCGGTCGTGGCGGAAGTTGACGTTGGAGGAACGGATCCGTCTGGTGACGCCCGAGGGCATGCCTGCGGTACTCGCGCTGCAGGCGGACGGGACGCCGTTCACGGACTGGGGGACGGTGTTCCGGCGGACCTCGGAACGAATCCGCCGGGACTTCGAGCCGCGCTTCCCGATCGTGACCCCTCACACGCTGAGGCACACGTTCGCCATGAGGACGTTGGAGAAGCTGGTCAAGGGCTACTACCAGCGCGCCGCCGCGCTGGTCGCGGACACGCACGCCGACGCTGCCCTGGCCCTCTACCTGACCAAACACGACCCGATGCTGGTGCTGCGTGACCTGATGGGACACACCAGCGTGACAACGACGGAAATCTACGTCGCGCGCTTGGACGTGCAGCGGATCTACGGAGATTTCTACCGCGAGGTCGGTGCGACCAGCGGTCTGATGTCGGCCGAGGTCGCCTCGGAGTTCGACGAAGAGAATGATGCCGCGTGGTGACCCGCGTCGAGAGCGATCCGCTGCGGATCGAGTTCAGCTTCCCCGACTCCACCCGGTGGACAGGCGACCTGAGCCAGACCCCGAACCCGGTCCTCGCCCGTGATCTGGCCCACGGGCTCGTGCGGTTGGTCCACCCCCTCGGGGGCGTCAAGCGACGTCACACAGCAGTCTTCTACTGCGTGGCCGCCCGTCGCATGATCGCGGCCCTGGACGAGGCCGGGTTCCGGGGCGGGGTCGCTGATCTGCGCAAGAGCCACATGCTGGCCTACTGGATGTCGGCTTCCGGCGAGCACGTGGCCAATAGCAAGATGCTGCTGAAGAGCTGCGGGGACCAGGTGGACGCCGAGCTGCGGGCCTACGTAGAGGGGCGGGCGGTCAAGCGTCGCTCGCCGACGAAACCGCTGCAGCCCTACAGCGAGCGCGAGTGGAAGAACCTTGAGTCGGGGCTGCGCGAAGAGGTTCGGGCCTGGATAGCGGCCCACCGCGAGACCGTCGCCCTGGCCAAGTTGGGGCCGGACCCCAGCGACCGGGGTATGAACCGGCAGAACCTCGCTCACCTGCTCCTCGAACACGGCCCCCTCGCCGTCGCCGGGATGGCCGGGCATCTGGGCATCTCCGGTGCCGTCCTCAACGCGTCCAAGACCGATCTGCTGCCACTGCGCAACGCGCTCTATCCCACGGTCCACGAGGTCTTCGCGTTCAGGATGCTGTTTGGTGTCTACTCGGGCGTGGTACCGGACGGCATCCGCGACGTCCGGATGCAGGGCGTGACCTGGGCGGGCAGCCGTACTGTGCTGATGGCCTACGACAAGCACCGGCGGGGAATCGAGTCGGTGAATCTGGCCTCGCGGGCTGTGCGCCTGCTGGAGGCCTGGCTGGAGGTGTCCGAACCGATACGCCGCTATGCCCAGCCTGAGACGGCCGATTCCCTGTGGATCTTCCGGACCTTCCGCGGGGAGGGCCCGAAGGGCACCAGCGAGTTCTTCCCCATCGTCGCTGCCAGCGACCTGCCCGGCAGCGGCAACAAGCCCAGGGCCCGACTGGCGAAGCGGCTGGGCCTACTCACCGACGGGGGCGAACCGCTGCTGGTGCATGGCGCCCGGGTCCGCACCACCTACCACAACGTGCTTTCGCGCAAGGGTTGGACCGGCCGCACGACCATCGACCCGAACCACTCAGCCAAGGTTGAGGGTGATCACTACGTCTCCACGCTGCCCCCGTTATGTTTTTCGCGGTCCTGCAATGGGGCCGCCGGCCTCCGGGCCCGGTATGACTGTGTCCCCTCTGTCGCATGGATGACCTGGGGGGT
>NZ_JBEZBN010000075.1:0-26609 GCF_040647115.1 Streptomyces sp. NPDC044571 | reverse complement strand
ACGCCCGGTTACATTCCGAACCCGGAAGCTAAGCCTTTCAGCGCCGATGGTACTGCAGGGGGGACCCTGTGGGAGAGTAGGACGCCGCCGAACAATTATTGCGGGAAGCCCCGCACCAGCCCTTTCGGGTTCGGTGCGGGGCTTTTCTGCGTTCACGGCCTGTAGGGAGCCGTGGATCCTCTTGCGGTTCCCTGTGGAGGACACGATGACAGCAGACCACAACACCCATGTCGCCATTCAGCGGTGGCCGGCACGAGTGACTGCCCTGGCCGAGGCGGAACGGGTGGCCGGGACCCGACGGCGGATGAGAAGGCCTTCACGGCTTCCATGGAGACGAGCAGTCGCATTCTCGCGGGGGCCCAGCAGGAGATCGGTCTGGGACGGACCGAGCGGCTGCTGGTCTGGAATCAGACCAGCAGCCACCGCTGCCGCGTGTACCTCAAGCGCGTCAACACCTCTGACGGGCCGCAGCCCGGGAGTTCAGAGGCGGCCGGTGGACTTCAGGGCCAGGTAGGCGTCTGACAGGGCCGGGGCGAGGGTGGTGGGGGTGGCGTCGACGACGTGGACGCCGTGGCGGGTGAGTTGTTCTGTGGTGCGGCGGCGGGAGGCCTGGGACTGGGTGCCTGCGGCGGCCTCGTAGATCGCCTCCGGCGTGCCGCGGGACTTCGTCATCTGCTCGACGTGCGGGTCCGCGACCGATGCCAGCAGGACCGTGTGGCGCTGAGTGAGGCGGGGGAGGAGCGGCAGGAGGCCCTCTTCCAGGACGGCCGCGTCCAGGCTCGTCAGCAGGACCACCAGGGAGCGGCGCGGGGCGCTGCGCAGGACGGTGGAGACCAGGGTGCGGGCGTCGGTTTCGACGAGCTCCGGTTCCAGCGTGGCCATCGCGTTCACGAAGGCCGGCAGGATCTCCCCGGCCGAGCGGCCCTGGACCAGGGCGCGGGCACGGCGGTCGTGGGCCAGCAGGTCGACGCGGTCGCCGGCGCGCGAGGCCAGTGCCGCCAGCAGCAGGGCGGCGTCCATGGCGGAGTCCAGGCGGGGGGCGTCTCCGACGCGGCCCGCCGCGGTGCGGCCGGTGTCCAGGCAGATCAGGATGTGCCGGTCGCGTTCCGGGCGCCAGGTGCGGACGGCCACCTTGTCCTGGCGTGCGGTGGCCCGCCAGTCGATGGAGCGGGTGTCGTCGCCGGGGACGTAGTCGCGCAGGCTGTCGAACTCGGTGCCCTCACCGCGCGTCAGGAGGCTCGTGCGGCCGTCCAGTTCGCGCAGCCGCGCCAGCCGCGAGGGCAGGTGCTTGCGGCTGGCGAACGGGGGCAGGACCCGCACGGTCCAGGGGACGGTGTGGGTGCCCTGGCGGGCCAGCAGACCGAGCGGCCCGTACGAGCGGATCGTCACCCGGTCCGCCCGGCGGTCCCCGCGACGGGTGGGCCGCAGGCGGGTGGTGACCCGGCGGCGTTCGCCCGGCGGGACCACCAGCCGGTGGCGGGAAGCCCCGGGCTCCGTGCCGGGGAGCCAGCTGCTCGGGGGCCAGGCGTCGCGGAGGTCGGCCCGGAGCGGGCGCTTGCCCGGGTTGGTGACGGCGAGGTGGACCTCCGCCGGTTCCCCGAGGCGGATGGAGGTGTCGCCGGAGCGGGCCAGGGCGAGCCGCCGTACCGGCGCGGCCAGGGCGTAGTCGACGGCGCAGGCCAGGGCCAGCGGGCCGTTGACCGCGAGCATCCCCGTCCAGCTCGGTTCGAGGATGCCGACGGGGATGCTGCCGAGGGCCGCCAGCAGGGCGGCGCGTCCGGTGAGGGCCATCAGCGGGGGACGGGGACGTGGGACAGGATGGCGGTGACGACGGCGTCGGCCGTGACGCCCTCCATCTCGGCCTCGGGGCGCAGTTGGACGCGGTGGCGCAGGGTGGGCAGGGCGAGGGCCTTGACGTCGTCGGGGGTGACGTAGTCGCGGCCGGTGAGCCAGGCCCAGGCGCGGGAGGTGGCCAGCAGGGCGGTCGCGCCGCGCGGGGAGACGCCGAGCGTGAGGGACGGCGATTCGCGGGTGGCCCGGCAGATGTCGACGACGTACCCGGCGATCTCGGGGGAGACGGACACCTTCGCGACGGCCTCGCGGGCGGCTTCCAGTTCGGCTGCGCCGGCGACCGGACGGACGCCGGCGGCGTGGAGGTCGCGCGGGTCGAAGCCGGCGGCGTGCCGGGTGAGGACGCCGATCTCGTCGGCGCGGGAGGGCAGGGGGACCGTCAGTTTGAGGAGGAAGCGGTCCAGTTGGGCTTCGGGGAGGGGGTAGGTGCCCTCGTACTCGACGGGGTTCATGGTGGCGGCGACGAGGAAGGGCTCCGGCAGGCGGCGCGGGGTGCCGTCGACGGTGACCTGGCGTTCTTCCATCGCCTCCAGGAGGGAGGACTGGGTCTTGGGCGGGGTCCGGTTGATCTCGTCCGCGAGGAGGAGGTTCGTGAAGACCGGGCCGTTCTGGAAGGAGAACTCGGCGGTGCGGGCGTCGTAGACGAGCGAGCCGGTGACATCGCTGGGCATCAGGTCAGGGGTGAACTGGACGCGCTTGGTGTCGAGGTCGAGGGAGGCGGCGAGGGCCCGTACGAGGAGGGTCTTGGCGACACCGGGCACCCCTTCGAGGAGGACGTGGCCTCGGCACAGCAGGGCGACGACGAGACCGGTGACGGCCGAGTCCTGGCCGACGACGGCCTTTCCGATCTCGGTGCGGATCGCTTCCAGGGAGGAGCGGGCGCTGTCCGTGGTGGCCGTCATGAGGTGCGGACCTCTCTTTCGAGGGCGTCGAGGTGGTCGGCGAGCGCGACGAGTGCCGCGTCGTCGGCGGGGGCGGGGCCGAAGAGGAGGGTGGCCGGGTCGGGTGCGCCGGCGTGCGGGGCTCCGTACGGTGCCGCCGCGTGGGTGGCTGCGCCGGTGAGGCGGGCGGATACGGCGGGGACGAGGGTGGCCGGGTCGTGGGCGCGGGTGGGCGGTACGCCGACCAGGGCGGCGAGGCGTTCGCGGGCGGCTGCCCGCAGGACGGTGGCCGCGCGGTCGCGGGCGGCGGCCTTGCGGTAGAGGCGGGCGCGGCCTTCGGTGGCCTCGGAGGCCCGGATGGCGACGGGCAGCTGCTCGGTGACGAGGGGGCCGAGGCGGCGGGCGCGCCAGAGCGCGGCGAGGGCGGCGGCCACGAACAGCTGGAGCAGGGCCCAGCTCCAGCCGGCGGGGATCAGCTCCAGGAAGCCCTTCTGCTCCTCGGCCCCGGGGTCGGCGGTGTCCGCGAGGGAGGGCAGGTACCAGACGAGGTCGGGGCGGGAGCCGAGGAGCTGGAGGGCGAGGGAGGCGTTGCCCTCGTCGGCGAGGCTGCGGTTGAGCAGGATCTGCTCGGAGCCGAGGAGGACGGTGTCGCCGCCGGTGGTGGTGGAGGGGAGGACGAGCAGGGTGGGGCTGCCGCCGCTGGGGTAGCAGGCGGTGCCGGCGCCCGCGGGGGCGTAGCGGAGGTTTCCGCCGGTGGCGGCGCGGCCGGCGGAGGTGGCGGCGGGCAGGGCGCAGGCGGGGTCGAGGACGTCCTGGTCGGCGTAGCCCTTGCTCCGGATGGCGGGGGCCAGGTCGGGGAGGCTGCGGGGGCCGGGGGCGAGGAGGACGGTACGGCCGCCGGAGAGGTCGATGGCGGAGCGGATGGCGCGCCGCTGGTCCTCGCCGAGCCGGTCGGGGTCGGTGACGAGCAGGGTCGTGTGGGGGCCGGCGGCCTCGGCGGCCTCGTCGGCGGTGGTGACGACGCGGGTGGTGACCCCGCGGGCCTTGAGCAGCTCGGCGACGGCCCGGCTGCCGGCGGGGTCGGCGGAGCGGGGGTCGAGGTGGCCGTGCCGGCTGTCGGAGCCGAGGGCGGCCAGGGTGACGGCGCCGACGAGCAGGATCCCGAGTCCGACGAGCGCGCCGCGGGCCCGCCGCCACAGCGCTGCCGGGGTGGGCGCGGGGGGTGCGGTGCCGGCGCCGTTGCCTGCGGCGGCTGGGGCCGGTGCCGTACGGGGTTCTGCGACGGGCCGGGTGGAACCGCTGCCCGCGGGTTCGGGCGAGCCGGAGCGGGTTCTGCCTGCGGCGGCGCCGGGGGCTGGTGCGTCGGCGACGGGGGCCGGTGTGTCGGCGACGGGGGCGGCGGGGCGTGTACGGGTGGCGGGCCGGGTTCCGGTTTCCCCCGAGGGGGCGCCCGTACCGCCCTCAGTGCCCGCTTCGGCGGGCGCCCGGGTAGCCGCACCGGGGGTGGTGCCGTGGGGCGCGGGAGGGGCGTCCGGGGCCGGGCTCGGGGCCGTGGCCGGCGGAGTGTCCGTGCCGGTGTCTGCGGTCCGGGCTCCGGTGGCCCGGGCGAGGGCGGCGGGCTGCGTGTGCGGTGGGCCGGCTGCCGGGGTGGCCGGGGTGGGCTCGGGCGGTGGGGACGGGGTGGGGGTCATGCCGGGGGTCCCGTCAGGAGGGGCTTCGTGTGCGGGAGGGCGAGGTCCAGGGTGCGCAGGCGGGCGTAGGTGTCGGGGTCGGCGGTGCGGCCGCCGTAGGTGACGTCGTCGAAGGCGCGGGCCGCGGCGCGCAGCTCTGCGGTGTGGGCGGGGAGGGAGCGCGCGGCTTCGGCGGCGGCCTCGTCGGCGGTGCGGCCGGGGCGGGGGTCGAGGAGGGCGCGCTCCTCCAGGGAGCGGACGATGGCCCGCATGCGTTCCCGGACGGCTTCGCTCCAGCGGCCGGCCGCGGCATGGGCCTCGGCGGCGGTGCGGTGGTCCGCGGCGCTGCGCGGGGCGTCGTCGAACAGTGTGGCCGCGGGCGCGACGGCCCGACGGGGGGCGCCGAGCCGCCACCACAGGGCGGCCAGTGCCAGGACGACCAGGGCGGCGACGGCGGCGAGGCCGAGGGCGCCGCCCGGGGTGGCGGCCGAGGCGTGGTCGAAGAGGTCGCCGACCCATTCCCAGAACCGGTTCAGGGCGCGCTGGAGCAGGCCCGGATCGTGCTCGTGGTACATCGGCTTCGACAGTTCGCGTTCGGCCGCCTCACGACCGCCGTCCCGCGGTGTCGTGACCGGCGGCTCCACCGCCGCCGGTGTGATCGCCTGGCTGATGATGCCCCCCCAACCCGTCACCTGCGCATCAGCTCCCGGTCGGCGGCGCGGCCGCTTCCGTGCCGTAGTCCTCCAGGCCCGCCGCCCGGGCGAGCTCCAGGTCGAGGGCCTCGCGGCGGATGCGCTGGTCGACGTAGAGCAGGACGGTGACACCCGACTGCATCGGCATGGTGATCACCAGGCCGATGATCCCGCCGATCGCGGCGGTGACCAGGTAGCCCCAGCTGTCGGGCGGGGCGGTGGTGCCGAGCATGCCGCTGACACCGCCGCCGAAGAGGGCGAAGGCGATGGCGTTGAAGACGCCGCCGATCATGCCCGCGAGGAAGGAGGTGATCAGGCCCGTCAGGAGCGTGATGCCGAAGATCCGCCACCACGAGCCCTTGACCAGCCGGGCGGAGCGCGTGAAGGCGGTGAGGATCCGGGCCCGCTCCAGCATCAGTGCGGGCGAGGCCAGGCTGAACCTGATCCACAGCCAGGTGATCAGCACGAGCGCGGCGGGGACGCCGAGGAGGATCAGACCGGCGCTCCGCATCAGGATGCCGGGAAGGACGAGCACCACGCCGATGAGGAGCGCCCCGAGCCCGGTCAGCACGGTGAGGCCGAACAGCTTCAGCAGCTGGGGCCGCGCCTCGCGCCAGGCGGCGGAGACGGTCGAGGGCCGGCCCAGTACCGCCCGGCTGAAGATCATCGTCAGCATCGAGGTGACCAGGAGTCCCCCGAGCAGCTGGAGGAAGAGGGCGCCGCCGCCGAGCAGCAGTGCCCCGGCGAAGAGGTCGTTGATCTCGTCCATGCTGGGCTGGGCGCCCGGCTCGAAGGACTCCAGGTTGACGCGGGACAGCAGGTTCTTCTGCAGGAGGACGTTGCCCACCTGCACGCACACGGCCACGACGCCGGTGAGCGAGAGGACCGAGCGCCAGTGGGTGCGGATGGCGGCGACCGCTCCGTCGAGGATCTCGCCCACGCCCAGCGGGCGCAGCGGGATCACGCCCGGCTTGGCCGCCGGGGGCTTGCCCCACTGGCCGCCCCACTGGCCGGGACCGCCGGAGCGGGCGTAGCCGTGGCCGTACTGGCCTGCGCCGGGCTGCGGTGGCCGGGGCTGCTGCTGCGGCGGGGTCGGGGGCAGGCCGGGGCTCGACCAGTCGCCGGGCGGCGGCTGCTCCGCGGACCACTTCTGCCCGCCCGCTGCCGGTGGCGCGGTGCCGTCGCCGCTCTGACCGTCGGGCGCGCCCGGCCGCTCGCCGTCGGACGGGGAGGCGGGGGATCCGGGCGTAGCCCAGCCCGGAGAGTCGTTCATCGTCGCTCCTTCGCGTGCACCTGTGGGGCGGGGGCGCTGGTCGGCTGCCATCGTGCCACGTGGGAACGTTGAACGGACGGGCCGTCCCCCCGGATCCCCGGCCGTCCGTGCCTTCAATTGTCGCCGGGATCCGGGGCACACTGGTCGGTCTGGTCCCCACCCAGGTCCGAGGGTCGATTTCCAGCCCTTTTGGCTGTGGGACAGCTCACCGCCGGGTAACGATTGGCTAATGGGATGATGTCAACCATGAAGGGACGCGTCCTTGTCGTCGACGACGACACCGCGCTGGCCGAGATGCTCGGCATTGTGCTGCGTGGAGAAGGTTTTGAGCCGTCGTTCGTAGCGGACGGCGACAAGGCACTGGCTGCCTTCCGGGAGGCGAAGCCGGACCTGGTGCTGCTCGACCTCATGCTGCCCGGACGGGACGGCATAGAGGTGTGCAGGCTGATCCGCGCCGAATCCGGTGTACCGATCGTGATGCTCACCGCCAAGAGCGACACGGTCGACGTCGTGGTGGGTCTGGAGTCCGGTGCCGACGACTACATCGTCAAGCCGTTCAAGCCGAAGGAGCTGGTGGCCCGGATCAGAGCCCGCCTGCGCCGGTCGGAGGAGCCCGCGCCCGAGCAGCTGGCCATCGGTGACCTGGTCATCGACGTGGCCGGGCACTCGGTCAAGCGGGACGGCGCCTCCATCGCACTGACCCCGCTGGAGTTCGACCTGCTGGTCGCCCTCGCGCGCAAGCCCTGGCAGGTGTTCACCCGCGAGGTGCTGCTGGAGCAGGTGTGGGGCTACCGGCACGCGGCGGACACCCGCCTGGTCAACGTGCACGTGCAGCGGCTCCGCTCCAAGGTCGAGAAGGACCCGGAGCGCCCCGAGATCGTGGTGACGGTGCGCGGTGTCGGCTACAAGGCCGGACCCAGCTGACGTGCAGCCCGGCAAGCCCCGGAGCGGCTCCCGCCGGGGGCCCCTGCGGGGCGGCCGGCTGCTCCAGGACGGAGCGCCCGGCGGCCCCGTGCTGCGGCTGTTCGTACGCCTCGTACAGCGGCCGCTGCTTCCGGCTGTCCGGCTGTGGCGGCGCAACATCCAGCTGCGGGTGGTCGCCGCGACGCTGCTGATGTCGCTGGCGGTGGTCCTCGCCCTCGGTTTCGTGGTGATCGCGCAGGTCAGCAAGGGGCTGCTGGACGCCAAGGAGGAGGCCGCGCAGAGCCAGGCCGCGGGCGGTTTCGCCGTCGCGCAGGAGAAGGCCAACACGCCGTCCACCGTCGACGGGCCCGACGCCACCGACAACAAGGTGGGCCGGGACGCCAGCACCTGGATGAACTCGCTGGTCAAACAGCTCGCCAGTGGCGGCCAGACCGCCTTCGAGGTGGTCGCGCTCGGTGCCGGCACCGGCACGACGGGGAGCGGCGCGCAGCCGCCGGGCGGGCCCGCCGTCTCGGGCGTCAAGGGCGCCCGCGCCTCCGGCAACGTCGACCCGACCGCGAGCGTCCCGCCCGCCCTGCGGCGATCCGTCAACCACGCCACCGGCACCTTCAAGACCTTTTCCCAGATCCGCTACACCGCCGGGCCGGGGGCCAAGGCGCCCGAGCCCGCGCTGGTCGTGGGCAAGCGGCTCACCGACATCAACGGCGACCCGTACGACCTGTACTACCTCTTCCCGCTGACGCAGGAGGAGGAGTCCCTCAACCTGGTCAAGAGCACCATCGCGACCGCGGGCCTGTTCGTCGTGGTGCTGCTCAGCGCCATCGCATGGCTGGTCGTGCGCCAGATCGTCACGCCCGTACGGATGGCCGCCGGCATCGCCGAGCGGCTTTCGGCGGGGCGGCTGCAGGAGCGGATGAAGGTCACCGGCGAGGACGACATCGCGCGGCTCGGCGAGGCCTTCAACAAGATGGCGCAGAACCTCCAGAACAAGATCCAGCAGCTGGAGGACCTGTCCCGGATGCAGCGCCGGTTCGTTTCCGACGTCTCGCACGAGCTGCGGACGCCGCTGACGACGGTCCGGATGGCCGCCGATGTCATCCACGACGCCCGGGTGGACTTCGACCCGGTCACGGCGCGGTCCGCGGAGCTGCTCGCCGGGCAGCTCGACCGCTTCGAGTCACTGCTCGCGGACCTGCTGGAGATCAGCCGGTTCGATGCGGGGGCCGCGGCCCTGGAGGCGGAGCCGATCGACCTGCGGGACGTCGTACGCCGGGTCATCGACGGCGCCGAGCCGCTCGCGGAGCACAAGGGCACCCGGATCCGGGTCCTCGGCGACACCCAGCCGGTCATAGCCGAGGCCGACGCCCGGCGCGTGGAGCGCGTCCTGCGCAACCTCGTCGTCAACGCCGTGGAACACGGCGAGGGACGCGATGTGGTGGTCCGGCTCGCCTCGGCGGGCGGGGCCGTCGCGGTCGCCGTACGGGACTACGGCGTCGGGCTCAAGCCGGGGGAGGCCACCCGCGTCTTCAACCGCTTCTGGCGTGCCGATCCGGCGCGGGCGCGCACGACCGGCGGTACGGGCCTCGGCCTGTCCATCGCCGTCGAGGACGCCCGGCTGCACGGCGGCTGGCTGCAGGCCTGGGGGGAGCCGGGCGGGGGCTCGCAGTTCCGGCTGACCCTGCCGCGGACCGCCGACGAGCCGCTGCGGGGCTCCCCGATCCCGCTGGAGCCGGAGGACTCGCGGGCCAACCGGGCCAGGGCGGCGGCCGAAGCGGCCGGTGCGGGGGCGGCCACGCAGGCACCCTCGCGGGATGCGGGCCGGCCCGACCGCTCGCCGATACCGCCGCGCTCGGCGGTCGCCGGGGCCCTGCCGGTGCCGTCGGACCCGACGGCGCTGCCGGGCAACGGGGCCCGGGTGGTGGCCCGCCCGGCCGACAGGGCAGCCGACACGGCAGCCGACAGGGCAGCCGACATGGCGGCGGACAGGGCGGCCGGGACCCCGCGCGACGCGGCGGCTCCGGCGCAGGACCCGGCGCCGCACACGAAGGACGACACGCCCGGCGCGCAGGACGGGACCGTCCGCACGCCGGAGGTCCGGGCGGCTGTCGGCCGGCCGGCAGCACAGGAGGATGGCGCAGGTGGACGCTGAGCCCGCACGGGTTTCCAGGGACGGCGGTGTCCGCCGCCGACGGACGGCCCGCGCCACCGCCCTCGCAGCGGCCGCACTGGTCCTCGCCGGCTGCGCCTCCATGCCCGACCACGGGGAGATCCGCGAGGTACGGGCCTCGCAGGGGGTCGACTCGCAGGTCCGGGTCTTCGGCGTGCCGCCGGCCGAGAAGGCCGGCGCCCAGGACATCGTCGACGGCTTCCTGGAGGCCATGACCAGCGACGACCCGCAGCTGCAGACCGCCCGCAAGTACCTCACGCAGGAGGCGGCGAAGAACTGGAGGCCCGGCTCGGCCGTCACGGTGCTCTCGGCCGGCCTCGACCGGATATCCGTCCAGGGCGAGAAGGACTCCGCCGACCCCCGCTTCAAGGTCAGCGGCACGAAGCTCGCGACGGTCGACGAACGCAGCGCCTACCAGCCGGAGACCTCGGGAGGGCGGTACGAGGAGTTCCTCACGCTGGTCAAGGAGAACAAGGAGTGGCGGATCGCCACCCCGCCCAGCAGCCTCGTGCTCAGCGAGTCCGACTTCCAGCGCATCTACATGCCGGTCAACAAGTACTACTTCGCGGGCGGCACGCTCGTCGCCGACCCCGTGTACGTACGCCAGCGCAGCGACCCCGACTCGCGGATGGACCCGACCACGCAGACCGTCCAGTCGCTGTTCGCGGGACCGTCCAAGTGGCTGGCCCCGGTGGTCACTTCGAGCTTCCCCACCGGTACGGAACTGCGCGAGGGCACGAAGACCCTCTCGTACGACGGGCAGAACACGCTACGGGTTCCGCTGAACGACAAGGCCGACAACGTCGCGCAGCCGCAGTGCCAGAAGATGGCCACCCAACTGCTCTTCACCGTGCAGGACCTGACGGCCTCCCAGTTGTCGCGGGTCGAGCTGCTGCGCTCGGACCGGTCCTCGCTGTGCTCGGTGACGAACGCGGCGGCGTCGGCGCTCGCCCACCGGATCCCGAGCCCCGGCTACCAGTACTACGTCGACAGCGACAGCCGGCTCGTGCGGCTGAAGCTCGACGTGAGCAGCGAGGACCAGCAGTACAAGCCCGAACCGGTGCCCGGCCCGCTGGCCGCCACCCCTGCCTTCAAGATCGGCTCGGCGGCCGTCTCCTACGACGAGAAGCGCGCGGCGGTGGTCTCCGAGGACGGGCACGGGCTCTACCTGGTCAACACGACCACCGCCGGAACGATGCCGCAGCCGCTGCTGACCGGTAAGGGCGCCAAGCCGAACGGCCTCGGGGCGCCGAGCTGGGACGCGGCGGGCGATCTGTGGGTCGCCGACCAGGACCCGCAGAACCCGGCGCTGTACCGGGTGCCGGGCGGCACCGGGACCCCGCAGAAGGTCGAGGTCCCGGGGCTCGACGGCGGGCGGATCACCGCGCTGAAGGCGGCGCCCGACGGGGTGCGGATCGCGCTGCTCGTGCAGAACCAGAACCGCAACCGGCTCTTCATCGGACGGATCGAACGGCCCGAAGGCAAGACGGACCCGGCGGCGCCGGTGGCCGTGCGCGAGCTGCGCCCGGCGGCTCCGCAGATGGCGAGCGTGACGGCGCTGAGCTGGGCGCCGCGGGGCCGGCTGCTGGTGGTGGGCCGGGAGAGCGGCGGGGTCGTGCAGGCCCGGTACATGCTGGCGGACGGATCGATGGTCGCGGCGGGCCTGCCCGGGGCGACCGGGCTGGTGGCGGTCACGGCGACCGAGGACGAGAAGAAGCCCGTGGTCGCGTGCTCGGACGAGGACGGGATCGTATGGCTGCCGCCGGGGGCGCAGTGGCGCACGGTGGCGGCGGGCGGCCGGGCGCCGGTCTACCCGGGCTGACGGCTCCGGTCCGCCGCCCCTTCGCCGTTGTCCACAGGGGTGGCGGGCGGCGGCCGGCCCCCGGCACAGTGGCCGCATGCGGGGGTGGTGGCAGGAGCTGGCCGGGCTGGTGCTGCCGATCGACTGCGCGGGGTGCGGGGCCGCCCGGGCACTGCTGTGCCCGCGCTGCGGTGAGGCCCTGAGCGGCGCGGCGGCCGGACCCGTACGGCCTTCGCCGCCGCCGCGCGGGCTGCCGGCGGTGCATGCCGCCGCCGCGTACGAGGGCGCCGTACGGGCGGTCGTCCTGGCGCACAAGGAACGCGGGGCGCTGCCGCTGGCCGGGCCGCTGGGCGCTGCCCTGGCGGCGGCGGTCCGCTCGGGCGGGGCCGGCCGGGAGCTGGTGCTCGTCCCGGTGCCCTCGGCGCGGGCGCAGGTCCGCGCGCGCGGGCACGATCCCGCGCGCCGGATCGCCCTGGCGGCCGCGGGGCGGCTGCGGCGGGCGGGTTGCGCGGCGCGCGTGGCGCCCGTACTGCGCCAGCGGCGGCCGGTGGCGGACCAGGCAGGTCTGGGCGCGCGGGAGCGGCGGGAGAACCTGGCGGGAGCCCTCGCGGTGGTGCCGGGAGCGGCGGCGGCGGTGGCCGCGGGAGGGGCCCGGCCGGCGGGGGCGGGGATCGTCCTGGTGGACGACCTGATCACCACCGGAGCCACGCTGGCGGAGGCGGCCCGGGCGGTGCGCGCCGCCGGTCTCGGACCGGTGGCGGGGGCGGCCGTGGTGGCGGCCCCGGCCGGGTCCTTCGTACGGATCCGGTCGAAGACCCGTCCAGAGCAGCGATCGGGTGAATAGTTTTGGAACTGGTGGGGAAGCTGCATCGTTACAGCAGGTAAGAGGGAATGGCCACCTGAACGGAGGTACGGGCCGGTAGCGGGTGCCGACAACCGCCATCGAGAGATATGTTCGGTTGTAAGGAAACGGCGAGCCTTGGGCGCCATGCATCGGACCGTGCGTTTCGGCGTTTCCGAAACTTCGTGTCAGAGGCTGTCTCTCGACTCCGAAGTCGGTGGGGTGTAGATCTTGCCGATGGGGGAGGAGGAGGTGAAAGTCGCCAAGTCCGAGGCTCCGGTGTTCACCGGAGCCTGGTGCGAAAGGGAGACGCTTCGCCCCAGGAGGCGGAGCTATCCGGGAACGGAGTTCTGCGTGGACATCGTCGTCAAGGGCCGCAAGACCGAGGTGCCCGAGCGGTTCCGCAAGCACGTGGCCGAAAAGCTCAACGTGGACAAGATCCAGAAGTATGACGGCAAAGTCATCAGCATGGACGTCGAGGTGTCCAAGGAGCTCAACCCGCGGCAGGCCGACCGTTCCGACCGTGTGGAGATCACCCTGCGCTCGCGGGGCCCGGTGATCCGTGCCGAGGCCGCGGCCGCAGACCCGTACGCAGCTCTGGACCTCGCACACGAGAAGCTTGAGGCCCGGCTGCGCAGGCAGCACGACAAGCGCCACAGCCGTCGCGGCAACGGACGCCTCTCGGCGGCCGAGGTCGCCGACGCCGTGCCGGACGCCGCGTCGCTGAACGGCAACGGCGAGCTGGTCCCGGCGGACAAGGAGGAAGCGATCCCGACCACGCGGATCGGATCGCTGGAAGTGCAGGGCGAAGGCCCGCTCATCGTCCGCGAGAAGACCCACTCGGCCGCCCCCATGTCGCTCGACCAGGCCCTCTATGAAATGGAACTGGTCGGCCACGACTTCTATCTGTTCGTCGACTCCGACACCAAGATGCCGAGCGTCGTCTACCGGCGCCACGGCTACGACTACGGCGTGATCCACCTCAACGCCGACCAGGCCTCCAGCTCCGCTGAGCCCGGTGCGGGCGCGGGCGGCGCGCTCGGCGGCTGACGCCGCGCCCGGCGTGGGCCGGGCGGTGCGAGGGTGTGGTGCCCCCGGGATGTTCGGTCGTCCCGGGGGCACCCGTACGACGTGTATGCGCCAGGTGGTCGCCGACGGCTCCGCGCGCGGTGGCGCAGGCATGGAATCATGGCGGGCAGTCAACCGGCGTACGACCTCGTCCGGTTGGCTTGGAGCTCGGCACATGCAGGGGGAGGAACGATGGCGGACAGCTTCGGGCCGGTGCGCGGTGATGAGGGCGGCGAGCCGATCCGGGTGCTCGTCGTCGACGACCACGCCCTGTTCCGGCGCGGGCTGGAGATCGTCCTCGCGCAGGAGGAGGACATCCAGGTCGTCGGTGAGGCGGGTGACGGCGCGGAGGCGGTGGACAAGGCGGCGGACCTGCTGCCGGACATCGTGCTGATGGACGTGCGGATGCCGCGGCGCGGCGGGATCGAGGCGTGCACCTCGATCAAGGAGGTCGCCCCCTCCGCGAAGATCATCATGCTGACGATCAGCGACGAGGAGGCGGACCTCTACGACGCGATCAAGGCGGGCGCCACCGGATACCTCCTGAAGGAAATCTCCACCGACGAGGTCGCGACGGCGATCCGCGCGGTGGCGGACGGCCAGTCGCAGATCAGCCCGTCGATGGCGTCGAAACTCCTGACGGAGTTCAAGTCGATGATCCAGCGGACGGACGAGCGGCGGCTCGTGCCGGCGCCCCGGCTCACGGACCGGGAACTGGAAGTCCTCAAGCTGGTGGCGACCGGGATGAACAACCGGGACATCGCCAAGGAGTTGTTCATCTCGGAGAACACGGTGAAGAACCACGTCCGCAACATCCTGGAAAAACTGCAGCTGCATTCCCGGATGGAGGCCGTGGTGTACGCGATGCGGGAGAAGATCCTCGAAATCCGCTGACCGGCTCCGCCCGTAGACCCCGCCGCCCCCCGCGGGCTCCCGCCCCCGCAGGCTGCCGCCCCCGGGGGCTCGACTGCGGGCCCCGCCGCGCCTAGAGCGCGGCCAGTTCCGCCGTGACGGCCTCGGCCTCGGCGGGGGTGTCGGTGCGGTCGATGCGGACGGCGTCGCAGCCGACCCAGTCCGCCGCCTCGCGCAGGGCCTCCGCCATCGGGCGGGCGGCCTTCAGCCCGGTCAGGGAGAGCTGGCGGGCCACCAGGGTGCGGCCTTCCCGGGCCGGGTCGACGCGGCCCTGGAGCCGGCCGCCCGCGAGCAGCGGCATCGCGAAGTAGCCGTGTATCCGCCGGGGCTTGGGCACGTACGCCTCCAGGCGGTGGGTGAAGTCGAAGATGCGCTCCGTGCGGGGGCGGTCCCACACCAGGGAGTCGAACGGGGAGAGCAGGGTCGTGCGGTGGCGGCCCCGCGGGACGGTGGCCAGCGCGGCCGGGTCCGCCCAGGCGGGCCTGCCCCAGCCCTCGACCTCCACCGGCACCAGCCCCGAGTCGGCGATCACCGCGTCGACCTGCTCGCCCTTGAGGCGGTGGTAGTCCGCGAGGTCGGCCCGGGTGCCGACGCCCAGGGACTGGCCGGCCAGCGCCACCAGGCGGCGCAGGCACTCGCGGTCGTCCATGTCGTCATGGAGCAGGGCGTCCGGAACCGCCCGCTCCGGCAGGTCGTAGACCCGCTTCCAGCCGCGCCGCTCCGTGCAGACCACCTCACCGGTGTCCAGCAGCCACTCCACGGCGATCTTGGTCTCGGACCATTCGAACCACTCGCCGCCGTTCTTGGCGCCGCCCAGCTCGGTCGAGGTGAGCGGCCCGTCGGACCGGAGCCGGTCCAGCACCGCCTTCGTCGAGCGCTCCTTGTCCTGGAGGACGTGCCAGCGGTGCCCGCGGGCCCGGCGCTCCCGGCGCCGGAAGGCGAAGTGCGGCCACTCCTCGATGGGCAGGATGCAGGCAGCGTGCGACCAGTACTCGAAGGCGTGGGGGCCTGCCGAAGGCGTGCCGTCGGCTCCGGTCGACCAGTACGCCGACTCGACCGCCGCCCGGCCCACTGCGCCGAGCCGCGCGTACGGGACCAGCTCGTGCGAGCGGGCCAGGACGGAGATCGTGTCGAGCTGCACCGCGCCCAAGTGGCGCAGTACGCCCCGGACCCCGCCGCGCCGGTCGGGCGCCCCCAGGAAGCCCTGGGCGCGCAGGGCGATGCGGCGGGCCTCGTCGGCGGAGAGGGACAGGGTCGGCGGCGGTGCGGTCGTCATGACCGCACCCTAGATCCCCCCACTGACAGCGGGGAGGTACGGGAGCGCGGAGGGCAGGCCGAGGTCCGAGGGGAGCAGGGCGCCTATCCAGCAGTCCCGCACCGTGCCGTTCTTCTCCAGGGCGGCGCGCAGCGCGCCCTCCATCCGGAAGCCGGCCTTCTCGGCGACGGCGCGGGACCCGGCGTTGCCGACTTCGGCACGCCATTCCAGCCGGGCGGCGCCCACCTCGGTGAAGGCCCAGCGGGCCACGGCCAGCACGGCCTCGGTCATGTAGCCGCGGCCCCGGTGCTCCTTGACCGTCCAGTAGCCGATCTCGTACGCGCCGGGTCCGCGGACGTGCACGCCGACGGCCGCGACCAGCGGTCCGTCCCCGCCCAGCCGGACCGCGAAGGAGTAGCCGGTGTCCTCGCGCCAGCCGTTCGGGACGATCTCGCCGACGAAGCCGCGGGCGTCCTCGCGGGTGTAGGGGGAGGGGACCATCGTCCAGCGCTGGATGTCCGGGTCCTGCGCGGCGGCGTACACCTCGTCCTCGTCAGCGGGGGTGAACGGCCGCAGGCTCAGTCGCTCGGTGCTCAGGGTGAGGGGTTCCATGCACGGATTGTGGTCGCCGTCCGGGGGACACCGCGAACAGTTTTCGGTTACACCGGCACCTTCCGGGCGTCGCGCACGTTCTCATTCCGGGTGCCCGCGCCCTGCGGATGCGGCGGACCTCCCGACGCGACCGCGTCCTCGCTTACGATGGCCGTTGCGGTGGGGCCCACCCTCCGTGCCCGCGTACGAACCAGTGCCCAGGCCCGACCGGCAAGGAGACAAACCTCGGTGTCCGTCTTCAACAAGCTCATGCGTGCAGGCGAAGGCAAGATCCTGCGCAAACTGCACCGCATCGCGGACCAGGTCAACTCCATCGAAGAGGACTTCGTCAACCTCTCCGACGCCGAGTTGCGGGCGCTCACGGACGAGTACAAGCAGCGCTACCAGGACGGCGAGAGCCTGGACGACCTGCTGCCGGAGGCCTTCGCGACCGTCCGCGAGGCCGCCAAGCGCGTCCTCGGCCAGCGGCACTACGACGTCCAGATCATGGGCGGCGCGGCGCTGCACCTCGGCCACGTCGCCGAGATGAAGACCGGTGAGGGCAAGACCCTCGTCGGCACGCTTCCCGCGTACCTGAACGCCCTGTCCGGCAAGGGCGTCCACCTGATCACGGTGAACGACTACCTCGCCGAGCGCGACTCCGAGCTGATGGGCCGGGTGCACAAGTTCCTCGGCCTGGAGGTCGGCTGCATCCTGGCGAACATGTCGCCGGCGCAGCGCCGCGAGCAGTACAACTGCGACATCACGTACGGCACGAACAACGAGTTCGGCTTCGACTACCTGCGCGACAACATGGCGTGGTCGAAGGACGAGCTGGTGCAGCGCGGCCACAACTTCGCCGTGGTCGACGAGGTCGACTCCATCCTCGTCGACGAGGCGCGTACGCCGCTGATCATCTCCGGTCCGGCCGACCAGGCGACCAAGTGGTACGCCGACTTCGCCAAGCTGGTCACCCGCCTCACCAAGGGCGAGGCCGGCCAGCCGCTGAAGGGCATCGAGGAGACCGGCGACTACGAGGTCGACGAGAAGAAGCGCACCGTCGCCATCCACGAGGCCGGTGTCGCCAAGGTCGAGGACTGGCTCGGCATCGAGAACCTCTACGAGTCGGTGAACACCCCGCTCGTCGGCTACCTGAACAACGCCATCAAGGCCAAGGAGCTGTTCAAGCGCGACAAGGACTACGTCGTCATCGATGGCGAGGTCATGATCGTCGACGAGCACACCGGCCGTATCCTCGCCGGCCGCCGCTACAACGAGGGCATGCACCAGGCGATCGAGGCGAAGGAAGGGGTGGAGATCAAGGACGAGAACCAGACCCTCGCCACGATCACCCTCCAGAACTTCTTCCGCCTCTACACCAAGCTGTCCGGCATGACCGGTACGGCCATGACCGAGGCCGCCGAGTTCCACCAGATCTACAAGCTCGGTGTCGTCCCGATCCCGACCAACCGGGACATGATCCGCAAGGACCAGCCGGACCTGATCTACCGGACCGAGGTCGCGAAGTTCGCCGCCGTCGTCGACGACATCGCGGAGAAGCACGAGAAGGGCCAGCCGATCCTCGTCGGTACGACGTCGGTCGAGAAGTCCGAGTACCTCTCCCAGCAGCTCTCCAAGCGGGGCATCCCGCACGAGGTGCTGAACGCGAAGCACCACGAGCGCGAGGCCTCGATCGTCGCCCAGGCCGGCCGCCGCGGCGCCGTCACCGTCGCCACCAACATGGCCGGCCGCGGTACCGACATCAAGCTCGGCGGCAACCCGGACGACCTCGCCGAGGCCGAGCTGCGCCAGCAGGGCCTCGACCCGGAGGAGCACATCGAGGAGTGGGCGCACGCGCTGCCCGCCGCGCTCAAGCGCGCCGAGGCGGCCGTGAAGGCCGAGTTCGAGGAGGTCAAGGCGCTCGGCGGGCTGTACGTGCTGGGCACCGAGCGGCACGAGTCGCGCCGTATCGACAACCAGCTGCGCGGCCGCTCCGGCCGTCAGGGCGACCCGGGCGAGTCCCGCTTCTACCTGTCGCTCGGCGACGACCTGATGCGGCTGTTCAAGGCGCAGATGGTCGAGCGCGTCATGTCGATGGCGAACGTGCCGGACGACGTGCCGATCGAGAACAAGATGGTGACGCGCGCGATCGCGTCGGCCCAGTCGCAGGTCGAGACCCAGAACTTCGAGACCCGCAAGAACGTCCTGAAGTACGACGAGGTCCTCAACAGCCAGCGCGAGGTCATCTACGGCGAGCGCCGCCGCGTCCTGGAGGGAGAGGACCTGCACGAGCAGGTGCGCTTCTTCATGGACGACACGATCGACGCGTACATCGCGGCCGAGACGGTCGAGGGCTTCGCCGAGGAGTGGGACCTGGACCGGCTGTGGGGCGCCTTCAAGCAGCTCTACCCGATCAAGGTGACGGTGGAGGAGCTGGAGGAGGCCGCGGGGGACCGTGCGGGGATCACCGCCGAGTTCATCGCGGAGTCCGTCAAGGACGACATCCACGAGCAGTACGAGGCGCGCGAGAAGGCGCTCGGCTCCGACATCATGCGTGAGCTGGAGCGGCGCGTGGTGCTGTCGGTCCTGGACCGCAAGTGGCGCGAGCACCTGTACGAGATGGACTACCTCCAGGAGGGCATCGGCCTGCGGGCGATGGCCCAGAAGGACCCGCTGGTCGAGTACCAGCGCGAGGGCTTCGACATGTTCAACGCCATGATGGAGGGCATCAAGGAGGAGTCCGTCGGCTACCTGTTCAACCTGGAGGTCCAGGTCGAGCAGCAGGTCGAGGAGATCCCGGTGCAGGACACCGAGCCCGCGGTGGCCGCGGCCGCGCGGCCGGAGATCCGGGCCAAGGGCCTGGACACCCCGCAGCGTCCGGACCGCCTGCACTTCTCCGCCCCGTCGGTGGACGGCGAGGGCGGCGTGGTCGAGGGCGACTTCGAGGCCGACGAGGCGGGGATGACGCGGGCCGAGCGCCGCAAGGCCCAGAAGGCCGCCGGCGGCCGCCGCCGCAAGAAGTAACCGCTGCCCGCACGGGCACCCCTGCCGGGGCCGGACGCCAGGAACGGTGTCCGGCCCCGGCGGCGTTGTACGGCGCGTAGCTGTCCACATCGTCAAAGTTCCGCCCCCGCTCTTGTACAGCTTCCGCCCGTGACAAGGGGAGTACGGGCGGTGCTCGACTGGGGCCATGGACAAGCGAGTTGAGCCCAGCCGCACACAGCTGCAGTTCGAGCTCCGCTGCGGCGGGCTCCACGTGATCATTCACCGCGTTCCCGTCTGGCTCATCACGCTCGTGACCACGGCCACCGGCACCGGGGCCGCCTGGTGGACCAGCCGGTAGGCGGGCGGGGTCCTCACGGGAGGGGGGCCATTTCGACGGCCGCACAGCGCCAGCGGAGGTCCGGGCCCTGTTCGAGGCGGAAGGCCATCGCCGAGACGCGGTCGCCCGTGGCGATGCGGGCGAAGGCCTCGATGACGCCCGGGCCGGGGTGGAAGCGCCCGCAGTGCCGCAGGACCGGGCGCAGCCGCTCGCGCCTCGGTTCTGCCCCGGCGCCGGGGTCGTGGGCGGGGCTTGCGGTGGCCAGGGTGACGAGCTGGTCGTAGGCCGGACCGACGGTGAGCCCGAGCAGGGAGTGCACCGGCCGCTGGCCGCTGACCACCGCGAGCAGCCGTTCCGCGAACCAGTCGTGCGGGCCGCGCGGGCGGCGGGGGCCGCGCGGGCGGCGCTGGTCGTGGCGGCCGGGGGGCCGGGTGGTGTTCCTGGTCATGGCGGTCGTCCCCGAGAAGTCCGGGCCCGAAGTGGTACCGGGCGGTAACTTGGTAGGGGATCTTCTACGGGCCCTGCCCATCCTCCGCAACGGCCCCGGAGGTGCACCGAAGAAGGGGTCCGCGTTCACCTATCCGAGTGCCCGGCCGGGCCCGCCCGCGGCGCCGGGCTCGCACAGCGGAGCCCCTGGTGGACGTGATCCGGCCGCGGGGCAGCAGCCCGAAAGGGGACGGCCGCCGCCGGAAAAGGCCGTACGGCCGTATCCTGAGGGCGTTTGACGACTACCGAAAGCAGCCGGCCATGCGCGTGTACGTCCCCCTGACCCTCCCCGGGCTCGCCGAGGCGCACAAGGCGGGTGAGCTGGGCCCCGCCCCGCTGCGCGCGTACGCGGTCACGCCCGGGCTGCGCGAGTGGTACGTGTCGGACGACATCGAGGAGCTGGAGTACGCCGCCCTGAGCCGGGCCGCGGCCGCCTCCCTGCGGATGCTCGCCGAGGACCCCGCCGCCCCCCGCAAGCGGGTCGTGGTCGCACTCGACGTCGACGACAAGGCCGCCACCGCCACCCCCGGGCTCGACGAGGCCACCCTCGGCCAGGTGACCCTGGCCGGCGCCGTCCGGCTCGCCGTGGCCGCGGCCGTCCACGTGGACGCCGAGGACGCCGAGGCCGATGTCAGCGCCGCCGCTGCCGCCGTCCCCGCCGCCGACCGCGGCGACGACGACGCCCGGTTCACGGTGGACGGTGCAGAGGACCACGAGCTGCTCTGGTTCGGCGTCCAGGAGATCCCGGGGCTGCTGAAGTGAGCATTCCGGCCACCGCCACCCGCCCCGGCAACCCCTCCGCGCCCGTCCACATAGTCTGGGACTGGAACGGCACCCTGCTGCACGACATCGACGCGGTCCTCGCCGCGACGAACGCCTCCTTCGCCGAGTTCGGCTTCGCGCCGGTCACGCTGGAGCAGTACCGCGAGCTGTACGTCGTCCCGGTACCGAAGTTCTACGAACGGCTGATGGGCCGGCTGCCCACCGAGGCGGAATGGGCCGTCATGGACGACACCTTCCACCGGTACTACTGGGCCGCCGCCGATGCCGCCGGGCTCACCGAAGGGGCCCGGGAGCTGTTGCACGACTGGCAGGCGGAGGGACTCACCCAGTCCCTGCTCTCCCTCGCCCCCCACGAGAAGCTTCTGCCGCTGGTCCAGGCCCACGGCATCGACCGGCATTTCCTGCGCGTCGACGGGCGGGTCGGCTCTTCGCACACCTCGAAGGCCGGTCACCTCGTCCGCCATATGGCCGCATTGGCGGACAGCGGGGTGTCGGCCGGTCATACGATCCTGATCGGCGACGCCGTCGACGACGCGCTGGCCGCTGCGCACGTAGGTGCGAGAGCCGTCCTCTACACGGGTGGTTCGCACAGCCGCCGCAGTCTGGAATCGGCGGGCGTGGAAGTCGTCGACACCCTGGCAGAAGCCGTACGCGCTGCTCGCCGTCTGGCCGAATAAGTACTTGCACGAACCCGCCCGCGTCACTGCGCACTACGTCAAAGTTCCGGACCTGCTTTTGTACAGATCTGGTGCGTGACGGACAGGGGGTGCGGCGAGATAGCCTGGTACCCGTGATCAGCGCGATAGTCATCGGAGGCACCGCAGCCTCCGGCCAGCGCCCGGCGCACGACCGTGCCCGGGCCTTCGCTGATCCCTGCCGCCGGGAGCCCCAGCCGATCATGGCCTGTTCCCTCCCGGCCGGCTCTCACCACGGCATGGCGCCGATTCCGGACGGACACCCCGCCTCGCGGCGCTACGTCATTCCTTCCTTCACCTACGTCACGCAATGGCGCGCGACAGGAGCCAGAGGACATGCAGACCAAGCTGGACGAAGCAAAGGCCGAGCTGCTCACGAGGGCGGCCCGGGTAGCTGAGCACAGCCCGGCCGGGGGGCTACTTCCGACTGGGTCCGAGCAGGGGGAGCGTCCCGACCCGGACACGACTCTCGCCTACCTCCAGCGCTACTACCTGCACACCGCCCCCGAGGACCTCTTGGACCGGGACCCGGTCGACGTGTTCGGGGCCGCGCTCTCCCACTACCGGCTGGCCGAGAAGCGCCCGCAGGGCACCGCGAACGTCCGCGTGCACACCCCCACGGTCGAGGAGAACGGCTGGACCTCCAGCCACTCGGTCGTCGAGGTCGTCACCGACGACATGCCCTTCCTCGTCGACTCCGTCACCAACGAGCTCTCGCGCCAGGGCCGCGGCATCCACGTCGTGATCCACCCCCAGGTCGTCGTCCGCCGTGACATCACCGGCAAGCTGATCGAGATCCTCGGCCCCGACTGCGACGCCCACGGCCCCCGCACCGCGCGCCCCCACGACTCCCTCGTCGAGTCCTGGATCCACGTCGAGATCGACCGCGAGACCGACCGCGCCGACCTCAAGCAGATCACCGCCGACCTCCAGCGCGTCCTGTCCGACGTGCGCGAGGCCGTCGAGGACTGGGAGAAGATGCGCGACGCCGCGCTGCGCATCGCCGACGGCCTGCCCGACGAGCCGGTCGCCCCGGACCTGCGCGAGTACGAGCTCGAAGAGGCCCGTGAGCTGCTGCGCTGGCTCTCCGACGACCACTTCACCTTCCTCGGCTACCGCGAGTACAACCTCGTCGACGACTCGCTGGCCGCCGTCCCCGGCACCGGCCTCGGCATCCTGCGCTCCGACCCGCACCACAGCGGCAAGGACGACGGCCACCCGGTCTCGCCGTCCTTCAACCGGCTGCCGGCCGACGCGCGCGCCAAGGCCCGCGAGCACCGCCTGCTGGTGCTGACCAAGGCCAACAGCCGCTCCACCGTGCACCGCCCCTCGTACCTCGACTACGTCGGCGTGAAGAAGTTCGACGCGGACGGCAACGTCGTGGGCGAGCGCCGCTTCCTCGGCCTGTTCTCCTCCGCCGCGTACACCGAGTCCGTGCGCCGCGTCCCGGTCATCCGCCGCAAGGTCGCCGAGGTCCTCGAAGGCGCCGGGTTCGCCCCGAGCAGCCACGACGGCCGCGACCTGCTGCAGATCCTGGAGACCTACCCGCGCGACGAGCTGTTCCAGACCCCGGTCGACAAGCTCCGCGAGATCGCCACCTCCGTCCTGTACCTCCAGGAACGCCGCAAGCTGCGGCTGTACCTGCGCCAGGACGAGTACGGCCGCTACTACTCGGCCCTCGTCTACCTTCCGCGCGACCGCTTCACCACCGGTGTCCGGCTGCGGCTGATGGACATCCTGAAGGAAGAGCTCGGCGGCATCAGCGTCGACTTCACCGCCTGGAACACCGAGTCGATCCTCTCCCGCATCCACTTCGTCGTCCGCGTCCCGCAGGGCACCGAGCTGCCCGCGCTGACCGACGCCGACGTCGAGCGCGTCGAGACCCGCCTGGTCGAGGCCGCCCGCTCCTGGGCCGACGGCTTCGGCGAGGCCCTGGTCGCGGAGCTGGGCGAGGAGCGCGCCGCCGAGCTGCTGCGCAAGTACGGCACCTCCTTCGCCGAGGGCTACAAGGCCGACCACTCGCCGCGCGCGGCCGTGGCCGACCTGTGCCACCTGGAGCGGCTCTCCGCCGGCGAGGGCGAGTTCGCGCTCTCCCTGTACGAGCCGGTCGGCGCGGGCCCCGGCGAGCGCCGGTTCAAGATCTACCGCACCGGTGAGCAGGTCTCGCTGTCCGCGGTCCTGCCGGTGCTCCAGCGCTTGGGCGTCGAGGTAACCGACGAGCGCCCGTACGAGCTGCGCCGCAGCGACCGCAGCAACGCCTGGATCTACGACTTCGGCCTGCGGATGCCCCTGGCCGGCGCCGGCGACCACTACCTCGGCGACGACGCCCGCGAGCGCTTCCAGGACGCCTTCGCCGCGGTCTGGCGGGGCGACGCCGAGAACGACAACTTCAACACCCTGGTCCTGAGCGCCGGGCTCACCTGGCGCCAGGCCGTGGTGCTGCGCGCGTACGCCAAGTACCTGCGCCAGGCCGGCGTGAACTTCAGCCAGGACTACATGGAGGACACCCTCCGCAACAACGTCCACACCACCCGGCTGCTGATCTCGCTGTTCGAGGCCCGCCTGTCGCCCCACCGCCAGGCCGCCGGCACCGAGCTGATCGACGCCATGCTGGAGGAGCTGGACGGCGCGCTCGACCAGGTCGCCTCGCTCGACGAGGACCGGATCCTGCGGTCCTTCCTCACCCTCATCAAGGCGACGCTGCGCACCAACTTCTTCCAGCTCAACGCCGAGGGCGAGCAGCACGCCTACGTGTCGATGAAGTTCGACCCGCAAGCGATCCCGGAACTCCCGGCGCCGCGCCCGGCCTTCGAGATCTGGGTGTACTCCCCGCGCGTCGAGGGCGTCCACCTGCGCTTCGGCAAGGTCGCCCGAGGCGGCCTGCGCTGGTCCGACCGCCGCGAGGACTTCCGTACGGAGATCCTCGGCCTGGTCAAGGCGCAGATGGTCAAGAACACCGTCATCGTGCCCGTCGGCGCCAAGGGCGGCTTCGTCGCCAAGAACCTGCCGGACCCGTCGGTGGACCGCGACGCGTGGCTCGCCGAGGGCATCGCCTCGTACAAGATCTTCATCTCCGCGCTGCTCGACATCACCGACAACATGGTCGGCGGCGAGGTCGTGCACCCCAAGGACGTGGTCCGCCACGACGAGGACGACACCTACCTCGTCGTCGCCGCCGACAAGGGCACCGCGACCTTCTCCGACATCGCCAACGGCGTCGCGGAGGCGTACGGCTTCTGGCTGGGCGACGCGTTCGCCTCGGGCGGCTCGGCCGGCTACGACCACAAGGGCATGGGCATCACCGCCCGCGGCGCCTGGGAGTCGGTCAAGCGGCACTTCCGCGAGCTCGGCCACGACACCCAGACCGAGGACTTCACCGTCGTCGGCGTCGGCGACATGTCCGGTGACGTCTTCGGCAACGGCATGCTGCTCTCCGAGCACATCCGCCTGGTGGCGGCCTTCGACCACCGGCACATCTTCGTCGACCCGACCCCGGACGCGGCGACCTCGTACGCCGAGCGCCGGCGCCTGTTCGACCTGCCGCGCTCCTCGTGGGCCGACTACAACACGGAACTGCTCTCCGCGGGCGGCGGGATCCACCCGCGCAGCGCGAAGGCGATCCCGGTCAACGCGCAGGTGCGCGCCGCCCTCGGCATCGAGGCGGGCGTCACCAAGATGACCCCGGCCGAGCTGATGCAGGCGATCCTCCAGGCCCCCGTGGACCTGCTGTGGAACGGCGGCATCGGTACGTACGTCAAGGCGGCGACCGAGACGCACGGGGACGTCGGCGACAAGGCCAACGACGCGATCCGCGTCAACGGCGGCGACGTCCGCGCCAAGGTGATCGGCGAGGGCGGCAACCTGGGCCTGACCCAGCTCGGCCGTATCGAGTTCGCCCGGATCGGTGCCGGCGGCGAGGGCGGCAAGGTCAATACCGACGCCATCGACAACAGCGCCGGCGTGGACACCTCCGACCACGAGGTGAACATCAAGATCCTTCTCAACGCGGTCGTCGCCGAAGGCGACATGACCGTCAAGCAGCGCAACAAGCTGCTGGCGGAAATGACCGACGAGGTCGGCAGGCTCGTGCTGCGCAACAACTACGCGCAGAACGTGGCCCTCGCCAACGGTGCGGCCCAGGCCCCCAGCCTGCTGCACGCCCAGCAGCGCTTCATGCGCCGCTTGGAGGGCGACGGCCTGCTGAACCGGAGCCTGGAGTTCCTGCCCACCGACCGGCAGATCCGCGAGCTGCTGAACAACGGCAAGGGCCTGACCCAGCCGGAGCTCGCCGTCCTGCTGGCCTACACCAAGATCACGGTGGCGGACGACCTCATCGCCACCGGGTTGCCGGACGACCCGTACCTGCGCCGCCTGCTGCACGCGTACTTCCCGGCCGCGCTGGGCGCGAAGTTCGCGGACCAGATCGACGGGCACGCGCTGCGCCGCGAGATCATCACCACCGTCCTGGTCAACGACACCGTCAACACCGGTGGTTCGACCTTCCTGCACCGCCTGCGGGAGGAGACCGGAGCCTCGGTGGAGGAGATCGTCCGGGCACAGCTCGCGGCCCGCGAGATCTTCGGCCTGGCCGAGGTGTGGGACGCGGTCGAGGCCCTGGACAACCGCGTCGCGGCCGACGTCCAGACCCGGGTGCGGCTGCACTCGCGGCGCCTGGTCGAGCGCGGCACCCGCTGGCTGCTGAACAACCGGCCGCAGCCGCTCCAGATCACCGAGACGATCGAGCTCTTCGGTGAGCGGGTGCGCCAGGTCTGGGACGAGCTGCCCAAGCTGGTGCGCGGCGCGGACCTGGAGTGGTACCAGTCGATCGTGGACGAGCTGACCGACGAGGGCGTGCCGGACGAGCTGGCGGCCAAGGTCGCCGGATTCTCCTCGGCCTTCCCGACGCTCGACATCGTCGCGATCGCGGACCGCACCGGCGTCGACCCGCTGGACGTCGCCGAGGTGTACTACGACCTCGCCGACCGCCTGGACATCACCCAGCTGATGGACCGGATCATCGAGCTGCCGCGGGCCGACCGCTGGCAGTCCATGGCCCGCGCCTCCATCCGTGAGGACCTGTTCGCGGCGCACGCCGCGCTGACCGCCGACGTACTGGCGGTGGGCAACGGCGACTCCACTCCCGAGCAGCGCTTCAAGGCGTGGGAGGAGAAGAACGCGGCGATCATCAGCCGGGCCCGGACGACCCTGGACGAGATCCGGGGCTCGGACGACTTCGACCTGGCGAACCTGTCGGTGGCGATGCGGACGATGCGCTCCCTGCTGCGCGCGCACAGCTGACCGCTGCGGGGCGTTGACGGGTGAAGGGCGGGCCCGGCTCACGGGATCCCGCCCCCCCCGCGGGGAGTGGCCGCGCGGGGGGCGGACCCGTAGCCCGCC
>NZ_JBEZBN010000074.1:0-26745 GCF_040647115.1 Streptomyces sp. NPDC044571 | reverse complement strand
CCGCTACGAGAAGACCGCCACCATCTACCTGGCCGGGCTCCACATCGCGGGCATCTTCCTCTGGTCCGCCCGGTGATCCAAACGAAACTGCCTAGCCCCGGACGCCCCGCAGGGCCATGGAGACCGCCGTCTCCGTCACCTGGTCCGGGTTTTCGGCGGCGCCCAGTTCGATCCGCCGCACCGCCGCGTCGACCACGCCCTGGAGCAGCATCGCGGCGAGCCGGGGCTGCTGCTGGCCGAGGGCCGCGAGGGCCTCCACGATCATCTCCACCAGCTGCCCGTGCGCGGCGCGGATCTTCTCCCGGGCGCCCGCGTCCAGCTCGCTGGCCGAGATGGCCACCACCGCCCGGTGGCGCCGGTCCCCCACCAGCTCCAGCTGGCTGCGCACGTACGCCTCGATCTTCGCCTCCGGCGTCGGCGCCGCGGCCATGGCGGCCTCGATCTCGGCGGCCCAGACGGGGAAGTCCATCGCGCACAGCTCTTCGACCACGGCGGCGCGGGAACGGAAGTACTCGTACACGGAGGAGCGGGCCAGGCCCGTCCGCTCCGCCAGAGCGGGGAAGGTCAGCGCTTCCGTCCCGCCTTCGGACAACAGGGCGCGCGCGGCGTCCAGCAGGGCGCCGCGCTGCATCGACCGGTGCTCGGCCACGGAGGCCGCTCGAATCCTGGGCACGCGTCCACTCTACGGATGTCCCGCAAGGTCACCGCCCGACATCCGCCAGTTTCGCGCGGAGTTGGAGTACCGACTTGGTGTGGATCTGGCTGACGCGGCTCTCGGTCACACCGAGGACATTGCCGATCTCGGCGAGCGTCAGACCCTCGTAGTAGTAGAGGGTCACGACGGTCTTCTCCCGCTCGGGCAGCGTGTTGATGGCCCGGGCCAGCAGCCGGCGCAGCTCGCGGTCCTCGGCGACTTCCACCGGGTTGTCGGCGGCGGTGTCCTCCAGGGTGTCCATCAGCGACAGGCGGTCGCCGCCCTCTCCGCCTGCGTGCAGCAGCTCCTCAAGGGCGACCACGTTCGCCAGCGACAACTGGCTGAAGATCGTGTGGAGTTCCTCCACCCCGATGCCCATCTCGCCCGCGACCTCGTGCTCGGTCGGGGTGCGCCTCAACTGGGCTTCGAGCGTGGCGTACGCCCGCTCCACGGCCCGGGCCTTCTGCCGGACCGAGCGGGGGATCCAGTCCAGCGCCCGCAGCTCGTCGATCATCGCCCCGCGGATCCGGGTGATCGCGTACGTCTCGAACTTGATGGACCGGTCGATGTCGAACTTCTCGATGGCGTCGATCAGTCCGAACACCCCGGAGGAGACGAAGTCGGCCTGCTCCACGTTGGGCGGCAGCCCCACGCTGACGCGGCCGGCCACGTACTTCACGAGCGGCGAGTAGTGCAGGATCAGCTGCTCCCGCAGCCGTTCGTCGCCCGTGTCCTTGTACGAGCGCCACAGCGCCTCCAGGGACGAGAGCGCGGTGGACCGCACGCTGCCGCGGGCAGCGGGGGGCACCGCTGCGCGGTCAGACCCTGAGGTGTGCTGGGGCATGCTTCGCCTTTGCCGGAGCCGGATTCCTTGGGAGCGTAGCGTGACGGAAGTGTCGCGGTGCGCGAAGAGTACGGGATCGCACGGGGCCCCAAGGGCCGTCCGGCTCGCGCGGGCGGCCCGGGACCGGCGCCTGGCGCTCGGTCCCGGCGGCTGCCACCTGGAAGACCGCGTCTCTCATCGGCTTCACTCTTTCACCGGAACACCCCAGGTCAATGACCGCCTCGCCGGATGCCACCGGTTCGTGTGCCTCCCTCGTGCGGACGCGGGGTCAACCGCCATCCGTCGCCCTGCCGTTCGACGAACCCCAGAGAGTGAAGTTCGTACAGTCTGCCGATGACTTCATCGGTGTCGGTGCCCGCGGCGAGGGCGAGCTCCTCCAGCTGCGCGGGGCGGCCGGCCGGCAGCGCCTCCAGTACGCGCGCGGTGTCCCGGTGCAGCAGGTCGCGCGCGAGGACGGGGCCGCGCCGCTCGGGGGCCAGCTCGCCCATGCCGCCCACCAGCTCGACCACCTCGGCGGCGTCCGTGACGAGCACCGCCTCCCCGCGCAGCAGCTCGTGCACCCCCGCGGAGAGCCCGCTGGTGGCCGGCCCGGGCACCCCCATGGTGAAGCGGCCGAGCTGCGCGGCCCGCCGGGCGGTGACCAGGGACCCGCTGCGGTGCGCCGCCTCCACCACGACGGTGCCCCGGGTGAGGGCGGCGATGACCCGGTTGCGCAGGACGAACCGGCTGGGGGTCGGGTGGCTGCCCGGCGGCAGCTCCCCGAGCACCAGCCCCTGCCCGGCGATCCGGCCGAGGAGCTCGGTGTGCCCGCGGGGATAGGCCACGTCCACCCCGCAGGCCAGCACCGCGGCGGTGGCTCCGCCGGAGGCGAGCGCCCCGCGGTGGGCGGCGGCGTCGATCCCGTACGCCGCCCCGGACACCACCACCCAGCCCCGCTCGGCGAGGCCCGCGGCCAGGGTCTGGGCCATGTGCGCCCCGTACGGGGTGCACGCACGGGCCCCGACGAGGGCGACCGAGCGCAGCGCCCAGGTCCGCAGATCCGGGCGGCCCCGCACCCAGAGGCCGACGGGCCGGGCGTCGCCGAGGTCGTCCAGCTGGGACGGCCACTGCGGGGAGCCGGGGCAGATGAACCGGCCGCCCCACTCGGCGGCGGCCGCGAGGTCCCGCCCGGGGTCCGCCAGCGCCGCCCGTCTGCGGTATCCCGCGAGCCGCTGCCTGCCCACCCCGGTCAGCACCTCCGGCTCCGGCTCCGGGCCGGTCAGCAGCCGCATCAGCCCGACGGCGCCGTGCTCGCGCAGCCAGCGCCCGCCGTGTTCCTCGCCGGGCTCCAGCACCCGGGTCAGCGCGGCCCGGGCCTCCCTTTCGTCCTCCGCAGCGGCGCCCGGCCCGGCCGCGCCCCGCGCACCGCCCGATCCGACCGGCATCCCGGGCGCTTCGAGCGGCTGCCCTCCCCCGGGCCCGGGACCGCCCGGCGCAGCCGCGGGGCGGCCGGGGCTGCGGCCGGTCATGACCCGGGTCCCGTGGCCAGGGCCGCGCCGCGGGCCACACCGGTCCGCAGTTCCAGGGCGACCGCCACGTCCAGGGCGTCGGGCCGGTCCCGGCCGCGCAGGTCGGCCACCGTCCAGGCGACCCGGAGGACCCGGTCCAGGCCGCGGGCGGTGAGCAGCCCGCGCTCCATGTCCCGCTCGGCCTGGGCCAGCGCGCCCGGGGCGGCCTGCCAGCGGGTCCGCAGCTCGTGCCCGGGCACCTCGGCGTTGAGCCGCCAGGGGGTGTCGGCGAGCCGGGAGGCGGCCCGGTCACGGGCCTCCCGCACCCGCTCGGCGACGGCGGCGGTGTCCTCCCCCCGCCCGCCGCGTCCGAGCAGGTCGGCGCGGGTGACGGGCTCGACCGCCACCCGCAGGTCGACCCGGTCGAGCAGCGGGCCCGACAGCCTGGCCTGGTAGCGCCGGACCACCGAGGGCGGGCAGTCGCATCCGGTGCCGTGCAGGGTGTGCCGCCCGCACGGGCAGGGGTTCGCCGCGAGCACCAGCAGGAAGGCGGCCGGCAGCCGCACCACCCCGGCGGCCCGGGCGATGACCACGTGCCCCGATTCGAGGGGCTGGCGCAGCGCGTCCAGCGCCTTGGCACTGAACTCCGCGGCCTCGTCCAGGAAGAGCACCCCCCGGTGGGCCAGGGAGACCGCCCCCGGCCTCGGCACCCCGGCCCCGCCGCCGACGAGGGACTGCATGGTGGCCGAGTGGTGGGGCGCGCAGTACGGGGGCCGCGCGACGAGGGGTTCGCCGGGCGGCAGGATTCCCGCGACCGAGTGGACGGCCGTGACCTCCAGGGAGTCCTGGCGGGTGAGCGGCGGCATGACCCAGGGGATCCGCTCGGCCAGCATCGTCTTGCCTGCGCCCGGGGGCCCGCTGAGGAAGAGGTGGTGGCCCCCTGAAGCGGCCACCTCCAGGGCCCTGCGGGCGCCGTGCTGACCGGCGACGTCCGCGAGGTCGGGGAAGTCCGGTGCGCCCCCGCCCGCGGCCCGCTCGCGGGTGATCCCCGTCCCCAGTCCCGCGCCCGGGACCACCAGGCCCGCCAGTATCGGGTCCGGGCGCCCCGGCGGCTCCGGCGGATCCTCCTCCGGTACGGCCGTGTCGGTCAGGACCGCGATCAGCTGGCGCAGGCTGCGCACCCCGAGCACGGAGACGTCCGGGACGAGCATGGCCTCGGCGGCGCACTGCTGGGGCACGACCACATGGCGGTACCCCGCGTCGGCGGCGGCGAGAACCGCCGGGAGGATGCCCCGCACCGGACGCACCCGGCCGTCCAGCCCCAGCTCCCCGATGAGCACCAGGTCGGCGATCACCCCGGGGTCGAGCACCTCGGCGGCGCCCAGCACGGCCACCGCCACCGCCAGATCGAAGCCCGCGCCCGCTTTCGGCACGGAGGCGGGGCTGAGCCCGACCGTCAGCTTCTTCTGCGGCCACGCCGCCCCCGAGTTCACGACGGCGGCCCGCACCCGGTCCCGGCTCTCGACCAGGGTCTTGTCGGGCAGTCCCACCAGGGTGAAGGCGGCGACCCCGGGCTCCAGATCGGCCTGCACCTCGACCACCACGCCGTCGACGCCCACCAAGGCCACCGAGCAGGCCCGCGCGAACCCCATCAGGCCACCCCCCTGACGTGCTCCACCACGGGCGCACCGCGCCGCGGCAGCAGGACCCCCACCAGGTCGATGCGCACCCCGCCCGCGGGCGGCCCGCCGTGGTCGGCGAGCCAGCGGCCGGCGAGTCGGCGTAACCGCTCGGCCTTGCCCGGGCGGACGGCGGCCATGGGGTGCTCGAAGTCTCCCGCCCGGCGGGTCTTGACCTCGCACACGACGAGGGCGTCCCCGTCCCGCGCGACGATGTCGATCTCCCCGCTGCGGCACCGCCAGTTTCTGGCGATCACCGTCATCCCGGCCTCGGTGAGCCGCCGGGCCGCGAGCTCCTCCCCGTACCGCCCCAATGCCTGCTGTGCCACGCCCTTCGCGTTCATCCGGCACCACCTCCGGTACCGACGATGCCGCGCGGCCGCCCACCGAGTGGATCTTGGTGGATAGCCGGGCCATTGTGGACAACCCGCTCACTCCTGCGGGGGACGGACCCCTGGGCGAGCGGCCGCGCGCCGCGGATCAGCTGCCCGGGAGCTCCAGATCGGTCTTGTTGAGCTCCTCGATGTTCACGTCCTTGAAGGTCAGCACCCGCACCTGCTTGACGAAGCGGGCCGGCCGGTACATGTCCCACACCCAGGCGTCGGCCATGGTGACCTCGAAGAACACCTCCCCCTGGACCGAGTGCACCTGCATTTCGTAGTCGTTCGTCAGGTAGAAACGACGTTCCGTCTCGATCACGTACTTGAACAGCCCGACGACGTCGCGGTACTCCCGATAGAGCTTCAGCTCCATCTCGGTCTCGTACTTTTCGAGGTCCTCGGCGCTCATGGCATGTTCCCCTTCAGCCGTGCGTCCCCCCATTGTGCGCCAGGCCCGTGCGCCCCTAAACGATTTCCGGGGCCAGGAGCACCGGCGCACCGGGAGGGCCGTTGTCGAGCAGCGTCCGGAGCAGCTCGGCGAGTCTGGTCGGGTACACCGTCTCACGGGCCGCGAGAAGTTCCTCGGAAGTCCACCATCTCGCCCCGGCCATGCTGCGCCTCTCCAGCTCGGTCAGCCCGCCCATCTCGGTGCGCGTCTGGGTCGTTCTGGCCAGGTAGTACCACTCGTCCTGCTCCCAGCGCCGCCCGTCGAAGGGGAAGGAGCAGTACCGGCGCCACAGCAGCGGCCCCAGCTCCACCTCGGTGATCCCGGTTTCCTCGGCGAGCTCCCTCAGGGCGGCCTGTTCCCGGGTCTCCCCGCCCTCCAGCCCTCCGCCCGGGGTGAACCACCACGTGTCGGCCGGGTCGTCCGGTTCGAAGCCGTGCAGCAGGAGGATCCGGTCCTCGGGGTCCAGGAGGATCACCCGGGACACCTTGCGGGGGCCGTCCGCCGCGGCCGGGTCAGCGGGCACCGGCCCGCGTCTCCCGCCGCCCGCGCCCCAGGACCCGTGCGAGAGGGCCGTACGCCGCTCCCAGCACCACCAGCGCGGCCCCGGCGGCCACGGCCGCGAGCTGGAGCCGCAGCGGGCCGGGCCGCGAGGTCCCGCCGGGCAGGGCGGCGTACGTCCCGGGGCGTTCGAGCATGCTCATCGAGGGCCAGGCCAGGGCGTCGACGCGGGCCTGCACCGTCGAGCGGGCCACGGTCCCCTGGCCGGCCTCCTGCAGGTGCGCCCGGGAGTCCAGGGAGGCGGAACGCCGGTCGCCCAGCAGGAACAGGTTGCCCTCGGGCACCGCCACCTCGAACGGAGTGTTCGAGGCCGCACCGGGGATCCCCGCCGCCGTACCCTCGGCCCCGGGCTCCGGCTTCGGCGTGTGCTCGATGTACGGCTCGTCGAGCTCCTTGCCGTTGACCGTCAGCCTGCCGCCCTGGCCGCAGCACTTCACGGTGTCCCCGCCGATGCCGACGACCCGCTTGACCATGGGCGAGTCACTCCACATGGCATCAGTAAAGATGACCACGTCCCCGCGGCGCACCTCGCCGCCGTCGATCCGCTGGGCGAGGACCCGGTCGCCGGGCTTGACGGTCGGCATCATCGAGTCGGTGGGCACGGTGTACGGCTGGTACACGAACGCGCCCCACACGAAGCCGCCCAGGAAGAGCACGAAGCCGATGGCCACGGCGATGCCCGACATCACGTTGCCGAGACCGCCGCGGCCGCCCTTGGCCCTGCGTATGTGCTCCGTACCGCTGTCCTGCGTTCCGCCCATTGCAGCGCCCCCACACTTTCGGGATCGACGACCTGGGCGGCACCCTACCTGCCGGTACGCCCGGAGGTCAGCCTCCGCCTGCGCCACATCACGAGCGGCACGGCGCCGGTCAGCCCCAGTGCGGCCGGACCGAGCCCGACCGGAGCCAGGCCCGAGGCCCCGAGGCCGAGGGCCGCGGCCGCGGCCTGGTTGCCGATGCCCGGCTGGTCGAAGGTCTCCGGGACGGGCAGGGTCGCCCAACGGGTGACCGGCCACGCGACCACCACGGCCCGCCCGACCACCTTGTCGACCGGCACGAAGCCCTGGGTGGAGTCCTGCATGTGGTAGCGGGAGTCCTGCGAGTTCTGCCGGTGGTCGCCCATGACCCAGATCTTGCCCTTGGGGACGGTGATCGGGCCGAAGGGGGCGTCGTCACAGGGGGTGTTGCCGGGGAAGATGTACGGCTCGTCGAGCGGCTTGCCGTTGACGACGACCGGTCCCCCCTTCTTGCACTCGACCGTGTCACCGCCGATGGCGATGGTCCGCTTGATCAGGTCCTTCTCGTCGGCCGACGGCATCAGGCCGATCTTGCTGAGGATCTGCTGCGCGAAGTTCGGCTCCGGGGTGGGCTCGCCGGACAGCCAGTTCGCCGGGTCGTGGAAGACCACGACCTCACCGCGCTCGGGCTCCGAGCCGAACCACGGGGTCAGCTTGTCCACCAGCACCCGGTCACCGCGCTGCAGGGTGTTCTGCATCGAATCGGAAGGGATCGAGAACGCCTGGACCAGGAAGGTCTTGATCAGCAGGGCCAGCAGCAGGGCGATACCGACGAGGAGCGGGAGCTCCTTCCAGAAGGACCGGTGCGGGCGCGCCGCGGCTTCCTCGCCGTCCTTCCCGGTCTCGCGCTCGACGGCATCGTCCGGCCGCTCCTCGCCTTCGTCGCGTCCGGATCGCGCGCCTACCGCCACATCCCCCACATCCACTCCTCACTCGGAATCGCCGCCCGCGCCGATCGGACACGGGCCCTCCCCTCCCCTAACGAGCGGGAGTTCCCTAAGGCGCGGGAGACCCAGGACACACTATGCGAACGGCGCGGTCCGGCGGCGCGCCCGGCGGCCGCGTCGCCCGCTGCGTGCCTGATCGGGCACCGTACGGAAGGTCGCGGGCTGATCCAGCCGCCGCCAGTGGTCGAACGGCCATGCGATCACCACCGCCTGACCCACCACGCCCTTCTCGTCGATGGTGCCCTGGAAGGGCTCGTCGAGGTGGAAGCGCGAATCCGCCGAGTTGGCCCGGTGGTCGCCCATGACGAACAGCCGCCTGGCCGGCACCTGCACCTCGAAGCGGATGTCGGAGGGCGAGTTGCCGGGGTTGACGTACGGCTCGTCCAGCGGCGAGCCGTTGACGGTCACACGGCCCTTGGCGTCGCAGCACCGGACGGTGTCGCCGCCGACCCCGATGACCCGCTTGATCAGGTCCTGTTCGTCGGCCGAGGGCAGCAGGCCGATGAAGGTCAGCGTCTGCTTGACCTGCTTGACGCCGACCGGGTCGGAGGCGGGACGCGCCGCCTCCCCCTTGAGCCAGCCGCCCGGGTCCTTGAACACGACCACGTCGCCGCGCTGCACCTTGGAGCCGAACCAGGGGGTCAGCTTGTCCACCAGCACCCGGTCGCCGATCCGGATCGTCTGCTCCATGGACCCGGACGGGATGAAGAAGGCCTGCACCAGGAAGGTCTTGAGGAGGAGGGCGATGCACAGGGCCACCACCACCAGCAGCGGCACCTCGCCCACCCGGCGGGTACGCCTGCGCCGCCGCACCCGACGGGCCAGTCGGCGCCGCTCGGCCCGCCCGCCGCCCTCCACCGCGGCCACCGGCGGAACCGGCTCGGGCTCCGGCTCGGGCAACGGCTCCCGCCCGCCGCGCGGGCGGCCCCGGCTACCCATGCCCGCCGCCGAGACCGGCGGCGGCCGCCGCGTCCTGACGCGTCGCGCCCCAGCGCGAGACCGGCCAGCCGACCCAGTCGGCCCGCCCGATCACCTTCTCCACCGGCACCATCCCCCCGCCCGGCTCCCCCAGGTGGTCCCGGGAGTCCCGGGACTGGGACCGATGATCACCCATCACCCACAGCGTGCCCAGGGGTACGACGATCCGGAAGGGCACCTTCGAGGGGGCGTCGCCCGGGTACAGGTACGGCTCGGCCAGCGCCACCCCGTTGACCTTGATGCGGCCCCCTGCGTCACAGCAGACGATGTCGTCGCCACCGACGCCCACGACCCGCTTCACGAAGTCGGTGTCCGAGGGCTCGCCGAGCCCGAGGGCCGAGCCCACGTCCTCCAGGACCCCGGCGACCGGGTTGGCGCCCGCGCCGGCCCGCTCCGGGACGAAGGAGCCCGTGCCGTCGAAGACCACCACGTCGCCGCGCGCCGGCCGGCTGCCGAAACGGTACGCCAGCTTGTTCACGAGCACCCGGTCCCCCACCTTCAGCGTCGGCTCCATCGACCGGCTGGGGATCAGGAAGGGCTGCACCACGAAATTGCCGAACAGCAGCAGGAAGGCCGTGCAGACGACGCCGAGCACGCCGGCCCGCCGCCAGGTCATGAACGCCCGCAGCCCGGAAAGGGCGAAGCGCGGCCGCCCCTCCCCCGTGCCGGGGGAGGAGTGGCCGCGCTGTGTGAGCTCTGCTTCGGTGTCCATCGGGGGCGAGCCTATCCGGCCGACCCCGGGAACCGGAGAGGAGATCAGCGGTCGCGCTTCTCCTTGATCTTCGCGGCCTTGCCGCGGAGCTCACGGAGGAAGTACAGCTTGGCGCGACGCACGTCACCGCGGGTGACGAGCTCGATCTTCTCGAAGATCGGGGAGTTGACCGGGAAGGTGCGCTCCACGCCGACGCTGAAGGAGACCTTGCGAACGGTGAAGGTCTCGGAGACGCCAGAGCCCTGGCGACGGATGACAACGCCCTTGAACTGCTGGATACGGGAGCGGTTGCCCTCGATCACGCGGACGTGCACGTTGACGGTGTCACCCGGGCGGAAGGCCGGGACGTCGGAGCGGATCGAGGCGGCGTTGACGCCATCGAGCAGGTGAGACATGTTCTTCGTCTGCTTTCTTCGCACGACGCCACAGGTCGCCGGTGCGGATTTCCGTAGAGAATTCGGGAGCTGGGCCACTCCGCGGACGACGGTCCCCCTGTGGCAGGGGCGTACGCGAGCACACAGCAGCCACCTATTCTTCCACGGCGTCGGGCCTGCGCCAAAATCGGCCGTCGACGGTCGGCTTCCAGCCCAGGATGCTCAGCATCTCCCGGTCCTTCTTGTCGAAGGCGGAGGCCTCGCAGCGCTCGATCAGGTCGGGACGGTTCTGCGCGGTCCGGCGGAAGGCCTCGTCCCGGCGCCAGCGGGCGATCTTCCCGTGGTGGCCGCTGAGCAGCACCTCGGGGATGCCCCGGCCGCGCCACTCCGGAGGCTTCGTGTAGACCGGCCCCTCCAGCAGGTTCTCCATCTCGCCCGGTGCGAAGGAGTCGTCGCGGTGCGAATCGGCGTTGCCGAGCACTCCGGGCAGCAGCCGGGCCACGGCCTCGGTGATCACCAGGACGGCGGCCTCGCCGCCCGCCAGCACGTAGTCGCCGATGGAGACCTCGTAGACGGGCATCCGCGTGGCGTACTCGTCCATGACCCGGCGGTCGATGCCCTCGTACCGGGCCGGCGTGAAGAGGAGCCAGGGCCGCTCGGAGAGCTCGACGGCCAGCTCCTGGGTGAACGGGCGGCCGCTGGGCGTGGGGACGACCATGACCGGCCCGTGCGCGCCGGACTCGTACCCGTCGGCCAGCGCCTCGTCGAGGGCCTCGCCCCAGGGCCCGGTCTTCATGACCATGCCGGGCCCGCCGCCGTACGGGGTGTCGTCGACCGTGTTGTGCCGGTCGTAGGTCCAATCCCGCAGGTCGTGGACGTGTACGTCGAGCTGCCCGCGGGCCCTCGCCTTGCCGACGAGGGAGACGTTCAGCGGCTCCAGGTACTCGGGGAAGATCGTGACGACGTCGAGACGCATCAGGCTTCTTCCCCGGCCTCGGCCCCGTTGTCACGCCCGGCCTCGGCCCCGTTGTCACGCGTGGACACGATCTCCGCACGGTCGTCGATCAGCCCCGGCGGCGGGGTGATGACACAGCGCTGCTCTTCCAGGTCGATCTCGGCGACGATCTCCTCGACGAAGGGGATCATCACCTCGGTGCCGTCCGGCCGTTCGACGATGAAGAGGTCCTGCGAGGGGAGGTGAGAGATCTCGGTGATCCGGCCGATCTCGGTGCCGTCCTCCAGTACCACGTCCAGGTCCATCAGCTGGTGGTCGTAGTACTCGTCCTCCTCCTCCGGCAGCTCCGAGGGGTCCACCTCGGCGATGAGCAGGGTGTTGCGCAGCGCCTCCGCGGCGGTGCGGTCCTTGACGCCCTCGAAGCGGAGCAGGAGCCGGCCGCTGTGGACCCGGCCGGTCTCGATGGTCAGCGGACCCGCCGAAGCCGGCTCGGTCTGGAGTACGGCGCCGGGCCCGAGCCGCAGCTCCGGCTCGTCGGTCCGCACCTCGACGGTGACCTCACCCTTGATCCCGTGGGCGCGGCCGATCCGCGCGACTACCAGCTGCATGTCTCTCCTGTTCAGACGACGACGGGCCGGGGCGGGCACGTATGCCCTCCCCGGCCCGTGCCGGTGATTCAACTGCTCAGCGGACCTGGTCCACGTCGACGAGGTCGACGCGGATCCCCCGGCCGCCGATGGCGCCCACGACGGTACGCAGGGCACGTGCGGTGCGGCCGTTGCGGCCGATCACCTTTCCGAGGTCGTCGGGGTGGACCCGTACCTCAAGCACCTGCCCGCGACGCAGGTTGCGCGAGGCGACCTGCACGTCGTCGGGGTTGTCCACAATGCCCTTCACGAGGTGCTCAAGAGCCTCCTCGAGCATGCTCAGGCCTCGGTCGACTCGGCGGTGGCCTCAGCCTCGTCCGCCTTCTTGTCGGCCTTCTTCTTCTGCGTGATGGCCTCGCCCTTGCCCTCGCCGACGCCCTCAAGGGCCTTGGCGAACTCGTCGAAGGAGCGACGCTTGTCTTCCTTCGTCGCCGGCTGCAGCAGCGGCGCGGGGGCCGGGAGGCCCTTGTGCGCCTGCCAGTCACCGGTCAGCTTCAGGATGGCGAGCACAGCCTCGGTGGGCTGGGCGCCGACGGACAGCCAGTACTGCGCACGCTCGGCGTTGACCTCGATGCGCGACGGGTTGTAGGTCGGCTGGTAGATACCGATCTCCTCGATCGCGCGACCGTCCCGGCGGGTGCGGGCGTCGGCGACGACGATGCGGTAGTGCGGCTGGCGAATCTTGCCGAGGCGCTTGAGCTTGATCTTGACTGCCACTGGAGTGGTGTCTCCTGAACTTGACGTGGTTGGGCACATGAGATGCCACGTGGGGTTGCGGTACTCGGGTGCCCGATGGACGCGTCAGCCGGAGGAGAGAGGGGTCCTGTGCGACTGTCGAGTACAGCTTGCCATTGTGCCACATGCCTGCAGCGCTTCACGCGGGAGGGCGAGCAGGGGCATGCGGGCACGCCCCTGCGGCCGTAGGCCCCCTCCCTCGCGCCCTGCCGTTCCCCGTCCGGTCCGTGCGGTCCGCTCAGGAAGCCAGGGCCGGGACCGCGGTCTCGGGGATGCGGAACGGCTTCATGCAGCCGCCGCACACGATCGGCGCCTGGGCCAGTACGGACGGGACCACCCGCACATTGCGCCCGCAGTCGCAGACCGCCTTGACGCGCACCCCACCGCCGGAGGAGCCGTGCCGGGCGGCGGGCCCGCGGAAGCTGCGCTTGGTGTCGGCGGACGTGGCGGCGGTGTGCGCCTTCAGCGCGCGCTGGAGCCGCTCCATGGTGGGGCGGTAGCGCCGCTTCGCCTCGGGAGTGAGCGAGACCAGAGAGAAGCCGCTGCTCGCATGCGGCTCGTCCGAATGGTCCAGCCCCATCTCCTCGGCGATCGCGAGGAATCTGCGGTTGTGGTAGCGGCCGGCTCGGGAGGTGTCGCGCACCCCGCGGGCGGCGGCGATGCCGTGGACTGCCTCGTGCAGCAGTCGCTCGAAGGAGAGTGCGCCGCCGCATGCGGACGAGGACTCTCCGATCAGGGACTCGGGCGCGGCAAGGTCAGGCAGCTCGGGGTGGTACCGCTGAATATCGGCCCACGCCTGCGCCAGCTCTGCGGCGAGAACAGGTGGTGTCGTGCTCACGTCGTGACAACGAGCCGAGGGGCCCCGGTGTTCCGATTCCGGGCCATTCCAAATTTTTTGCACGTACCAGTCAGTTCAGTCTCATGCGTCCTGACGAGGACGGGTGCGCAGATCCCAGGAGGAGTCGGTACGTAACGAGGGCCAGAAAGACGACGGCCCCGGCGCGCGGCTCGCGCCGCGCGCCGGGGCGCATCAGTCGTCAGCGGTCGGCGACCGGGCGATCAGTACGAGCGCGCGACGATCGCGAGGGTGCCCGGGGCGTCGTCCGCCTCCGGAACCGACCCGTCCTCGGCGATGAGGCAGCGCACGGAGACGGCCTGCTCGCCGAGCTTGGCCTCGCCCTCGGGGCCGAGGTCGGCCCACGGGATCCGCGCCCAGCCACCGGCGACGGCGGCCTCGGCGGCCTCCTCGATGGTGCGGACGTCGGAGGTACGGGTCTCCCGGCGCTCGCGGGACTCGCGCAGCAGCTGCGCCTGGTCCTCGTCGAGCACCTTGGGCAGCAGGTCCACGAGGGAGGCGATCTGGACGGCCTCCTTGCCGCCCGGGATCCGGCGGGCCAGCATCGCGGTGCCGGCCTCCAGGTCGCGGGGGCCGATCTCGATGCGGACCGGTACGCCCTTGAGCTCCCAGTCCACGGCGCGGCGGCCGAAGGGGGTGTCGACGCGGTCGTCGACCTGGACCCGGATGCCGGCCGCCTTCAGCTGGTCGCCCAGCTCGCGGACCTTCGCGACGGCCTCGTCGCCCTTGATCGCCATGACGACGACCTGGACGTGCGCGAGGCGCGGCGGGACCCGCAGGCCGTTGTCGTCACCGTGGGACATGATCAGACCGCCGACCATGCGGGTGGAGACGCCCCAGGAGGTCTGCCAGACGAGCTCCTGCTTGCCCTCCTTCGACAGGTACTGCGTGTGGAAGGCCTTGGCGAAGTTGGTGCCGAGCTCGTGGCTCGTGCCCATCTGGAGGGCCTTGCCGTCGCCCATCATGCCCTCAAGCGTCAGGGTGTTGATGGCGCCGGCGAAGCGCTCCTTCGCGGTCTTGCGGCCGAGCACGACGTCGATGCCGAGCACGTTCGTCATGAAGTCGCCGTAGACGTCGCGGTGGATCCGGGCGGCGTAGTCGCGGGCGTCCTCGTAGGTGGCGTGGGCCGTGTGGCCCTCCTGCCACAGGAACTCGCTCGTACGCAGGAACACGCGCGGGCGCATCTCCCAGCGGACCACGTTGGCCCACTGGTTGATCAGCAGCGGCAGGTCGCGGTAGCTCTGCACCCACTTGGAGAAGTAGTCGTTGATGATCGTCTCGGAGGTCGGGCGGACCACGACCGGCTCTTCGAGCTCCTTGCCCCCGCCGTGCGTGACGACCGCGAGCTCGGGGGCGAAGCCCTCGACGTGCTCCGCTTCCCTCGTCAGGTACGACTGCGGGATGAACAGCGGGAAGTACGCGTTCTGGGCGCCCGCGTCCTTGATGCGCGCGTCCATCTCCTGCTGCATCCGCTCCCACAGGCCGTAGCCGTACGGCCGGATGACCATGGTGCCGCGCACCGGGCCGTTGTCGGCCAGCTCGGCCTTGTTGATCAGATCCTGGTACCAGCGGGGGAAATCCTCCGCCTGGGGGGTGAGAACGGGAGCCTTTGCCATGGCGCGAATGGTACGGCGCCGGGCGCGTCCAGCGTGAATCGGGTGGCGCACTCCTCTGGACGCGGGGGCGAATGGGGAGTTCTCTGGCAACGGGGGCAAGGGGGCGACAAGGAATCAGGAGCGCTCTTTCGATGACACCGACGCCGACGGCGACGCTCGTCGCCCGGGACTGGGCGGAGATCCAGGAACGGATGCTGGTACCGCTGTACGAGGCGGTCTACGACCGGCTGGAGGTCGGGCCGGGCGACCGGCTGCTCGGGCTGGACTGCGGGGCCGGTCTGGCCCTGCTGCTGGCCGCCGGGCGGGGAGCCGCGGCCGCGGGTGTGGAGGCGGACCCGGCGCGGCGGGCCCTTGCGCGCGAGCGGCTGCTGGACGTCGCGGCGGAGCCGCCGGCCGCCGCCCCGGCCGGCCCGCGGCCCCACGACGTGCTGCTGGCCTTCTCCCCGTCCGCGCAGGCCCTGGCCGCGGCCCTGCCCTCGGTCCGACGGGGCGGGGCGGTGGTGCTCGCCGACTGGGGCCCGGCCGAGCGGTGCACGGTGCCGGTGATCCTGGGCGGCGGGCCGGCACCGGGCGACCTGGACGCGATGGCGGCGGGCGCGGGGCTCGTGCCCGACGGTTCGGGACGGGTGTTCTGCCCGTTCGGGTACGCGGATGTGGACAGTGCGGTGCGGGGGCTGCTGTCCACGGGCCTGTACGAGACCGCCTCGGATCCGGCGCAGGTCGAGAAGGAGCTGACCGAGGCCCTTCACCCGTACGAGCGACCGGACGGCGCCGTCTGGCTGCCGAACATCTTCCGCTACGTGATCGCCCGCCGGCCGTAGCCCGGGCGGCCGGGGCCCGCCTCCCGCGGGCCCCGGAGGGTCACTTCGCCGTACGGACGATCCCCGCGGCGGCGTAGGCGGCCGGCTCGTCCAGGGTCTCGTTCGCCAGCAGGGCCTCGGCCAGGGCGTCGAGTTTCGGCCGGTGCTCGCGCAGCAGCCGGCAGGCCTCCACGTAGCACTCGTCCACGATCCGCCGCATCTCGTGATCCACCGCGTCGAGGGTGGCGGGGGCGGCGGACAGGCCGTACGGGCTCTGCGTGTCGGACGGGATGGCGGTGAGGCGGCCGATCCGGTCGCTCATGCCCCACCGGCCCACCATGCCGCGGACGAGGCCCGTGACCTGTTCGAGGTCGTTCTCCGAGCCCGTGGTGATCACGTCGTACACCACGTGCTCGGCCGCCATGCCGCCCAGCGCGCCGATGATGCGTCCGCGCAGGTACTCCTCGGTGTAGGCGTACCGGTCGGCCTCGGGCGTCGACAGCGTGACGCCGAGGGCCCGGCCGCGGGGCACGATCGTGATCTTGCGTACCGGGTCGGCGCCGGGCTGGAGCATGCCCAGCAGGGCGTGGCCGCTCTCGTGGTAAGCGGTGCGCCGGCGCTCCTCCTGCGGCATCACGAGGGGCCGCTCCGCGCCCAGTTGCACCTTCTCCAGGGCGTCGGACAGGTCGGCCTGGGTGACCGTCTGCTGCTTGCGCTTGACCGCCAGCAGGGCGGCCTCGTTGGCGAGGTTGGCGAGTTCCGCTCCCGTCATGCCGGGGGTCGTACGGGCCACCTGGGCCAGGTCCACGCCCGCGGCGAGCGGGATCTCGCGGGTGTGGATCCGCAGGATGGCCTCGCGGCCGCTCTTGTCGGGCGGGGAGACCATCACCGTGCGGTCGAAACGGCCGGGCCGGGTCAGGGCCGGGTCCAGGACGTCCGCGCGGTTGGTGGCGGCGAGGACGACCACGCCCTCCGAGCCGGAGAAGCCGTCCATCTCGGTCAGGATCTGGTTGAGGGTCTGCTCGCGTTCGTCATGGCCGCCGAGGCCCGCCCCGCCCCCGCGGACCCGGCCGATGGTGTCGATCTCGTCGATGAAGATGATCGACGGGGCGACCTTGCGCGCCTCGGCGAAGAGCTCGCGCACCCGCGAGGCGCCGACGCCGACGATCATCTCGATGAACTCGGAGGCGGAGGCCGAGAAGAACGGCACTCCGGCCTCGCCGGCGACCGCGCGGGCGAGCAGGGTCTTCCCGGTGCCGGGCAGGCCGGCGAGCAGCACGCCGCCGGGCATCCGGGCGCCCATCCGCCGGTACTCCTGCGGGTTCTTGAGGAAGTCGACGACGTCGTTCAGCTCCCCCTCGACCTCGTCGATGCCCGCGACGTCGTCGAACGTGGTCCGCGGGGTGCCCGCCTCCAGCTCCACCGGTTTCGGCGGCCCCTTGCGCCCGAGGCCGCCGAGGCCGCCTCCCATCGTCGAGCCCATGCGGCGGGCGATGAGCACCCACAGGAGGACCAGGAGCAGCATCGGGGCGAGGGAGATCAGGAGGTTGGCCAGGAAACTGCGCTGGACGACCACCGGGGAGGCGGTGACGTTGACGTTCTGCTTGGTGAGGTTGGCCCACAGGTCGTCGTCGGCGAAGGCGGGCCGCTGCGTGACGAACTTCTTGTAGTCGCCCTTTGCGCCGTCGGGGACGGGCCGGGCGGCCTTCAGCTCGCCCTGGATGGCATCGCCCTTGGAGTAGATCTTCGAGACGTTGCCGCTCGCGACCTGCTTGCTGAACTCGGTGTACGAGACGGTCGGCTCGTCGCCGTCGTTGAAGAACGACAGCACGAGGTTGGTCAGCAGGAAGACGATCAGGGCGGTGAGGACCAGCCCCCGCCAGCCGCCGGGCATCTTCTTCTTCGGGGGCGGTGCGCCCTCGGAGCGCCACGGCGTGTCGGCCCGGTCGCGGGGCGGTGCGGGGGTGGGGCTGGGCACGGGGCCTCCTTGCTGCCGTCACTGCCGTCCTCCCGGCCGACCATAAGGGATATACCGCCCAGCTGCGCCCGCAGAGCCCACGCGAAGGGCCCCGGCCGCTTCCCCCGGCCGGGGCCCTTCGCGCGCGCATGCCTGCGCCTACTTCATGAACTTCTTGAACTCGTCGGGCAGGTCGAAGTCCTGTCCGGGCTGCCCGGCGGCCGGGAGGCCGAACGGGCTGCCGGCGGCGGGAGAAGCGGGCTGCGCGCCCTGCTCGCGGCGGGCGGCGGCTGCCGCTTCCTCTTCCCTGCGCTTCATCGGGTTGCCGCTCTTGCGCTTGCCCTTGGCCTGCTTGACCTGCTTCTTCTGCCGGCCGGGGCCGCCGCCCATGCCCGGGATGCCCGGCATCCCGGGCATCCCGCCGCCCTGGGCCATGCGGGACATCATCTTGCGGGCCTCGAAGAAGCGCTCGACGAGGTTCTTGACGGCGCTGACCTCGACGCCGGAGCCCTTGGCGATACGGGCACGGCGCGAGCCGTTGATGATGTGCGGGTCCTGGCGCTCGGCCGGGGTCATCGACTTGATGATCGCGGCGGTGCGGTCCACGTCGCGCTCGTCGATGTTGTTGATCTGGTCCTTGATCTGCCCCATGCCGGGGAGCATGCCGAGCAGCTTGGAGATGGAGCCCATCTTGCGGACCTGCTCCATCTGGGCCAGGAAGTCGTCGAGCGTGAACTCCTTCGGGCCCTTCGCCAGCTTGGCCGCCATCTTCTCGGCCTCGGCCTGGCTGAAGGTCTTCTCGGCCTGCTCGATCAGGGTGAGCATGTCACCCATGTCGAGGATCCGGCCCGCCATGCGGTCGGGGTGGAAGGCGTCGAAGTCGTCGAGCTTCTCGCCGTTCGAGGCGAACATGATCTGCTTGCCGGTGACGTGCGCGATGGAAAGCGCGGCACCACCACGGGCGTCGCCGTCGAGCTTGGAGAGCACGACGCCGTCGAAGCCGACGCCGTCGCGGAAGGCCTCGGCCGTGTTGACCGCGTCCTGGCCGATCATGGCGTCGACGACGAAGAGGATCTCGTCGGGGCTGACGGCGTCGCGGATGTCCGCGGCCTGCTGCATCAGCTCCTGGTCGATGCCGAGGCGGCCGGCGGTGTCGACGATGACGATGTCGAACTGCTTGGTGCGGGCGTACTCGACGGAGTCCTTGGCCACCTGGACCGGGTCTCCGACGCCGTTGCCCGGCTGCGGCGCGTACACGGCCACACCGGCCCGCTCCGCGACCACGGAGAGCTGGTTGACGGCGTTGGGGCGCTGGAGGTCACACGCCACGAGGAGCGGGGCGTGGCCCTGGCCCCTGAGCCACAGGCCGAGCTTTCCGGCGAGGGTGGTCTTACCGGCACCCTGGAGACCGGCGAGCATGATCACGGTGGGCGCGGTCTTGGCGAAGCGCAGGCGCCGGGTCTCGCCGCCGAGGATCGAGACGAGCTCGTCGTTGACGATCTTCAGGACCTGCTGGCCCGGGTTCAGCGCGCGGGAGACCTCTTCGCCGCGGGCGCGCTCCTTGACGTTCGCGATGAAGGAGCGGACGACGGGGAGTGCGACGTCGGCCTCAAGGAGGGCGATACGGATTTCCCGCGCCGCAGCGTCGATGTCCTGCTCGGAGAGGCGGCCTTTGCCCCGCAGGGACTTGAAGGTCGCGCTGAGGCGGTCGGAAAGCGTATCGAACACGGTGGTCGCGATTCCTCGGGTCGGGGGCGTGGTGGTCGCCCCCCAGGGTATCGGCCCGATCGCGGTGCTGACCCCTGCATCCCCTCTCCGAAGCCACCCCGCCCCCTGGGGCCCCCGCGCGGAGCCGTTCCCCGCGCTCTGACCGGACCCCCGCCTCAAACCCCGGCGGGGCTGGAAGGCCCGGCCGGGCCGCGCCCGAACCCCTGGGGCTGCGCCCCAGACCCCGCGCCTCAAACGCCGGCGAGGCTGCAAGGGGCCCGGCGGGCTCGCCCGCGCCCCCGGCCCCACCCGCAGCCACCGCCCCCGGGCAACCGTCCCGGCCCCCGCCCCGCCTCAGGCCAGGGACGCCTCCAGGGAGCGGGAAAGGGCCGCGGCCGCCACTGCCGTGAGCGGTTTGCCGTCCCCGTCGACCACGTACAGCGAGTCCACCGCATTGGCCCCGAGCGTCGACACGTGCGCACTGCGCACCCGCACCCCGCAGGACTCCAGCGCACGCCCGATCCGGTGCAGCAGCCCCACCGCGTCCGGCGCCCGGACCTCCACCACGGTGGCCAGGGAGGAGACGTCCGGCACCACCGTCACCCGCGGCGGCGGCGGGACCACACCCCGCCGCCGCGGGTACGCCGCCTCCCGGTCGGCCAGCTTCGCCGCGACGTCGAGCGAGCCGTCCAGCGCCCGGACCAGGTCCGTCCGCAGCCGGGCCCCCTCCGGCAGCGCCCCGTACTCCGCCGCCACCCGCCACCTGAGCACCAGGACCTCGCCCAGCCGGTCGGGCAGCTCCAGCGAGCGCAAGTCCGCCGCCCGCACGGTGAGCCGGTGCAGGGCGAGGACGCCCGCCACCGCCGGGAGCACCCCCGACTGGTCGGGAACGGCGACGACGAGTTCCACGCCCACCGCGTCCGCCTCCTGCCGGGCGTGCAGCGCGAGCACCGGCTCGCGGGTGCGCAGGGCCTCCACGGCGAGGCGCTCCTGTTCGGTGCTGGGGATGTCCAGCTCGCGCACCGCCGGCGTCGCCCCGCGCAGGACGGCGGCCACCCTGGCCACCAGGTCCGCGACCAGCGAGCCCCGCCACGCGCTCCACGCCGCCGGTCCGGTGGCCAGGGCGTCGGCCTCCGTCAGGGCGTGCAGGATCTCCAGCGTGCCGGTCGACCCGACGGCCTCCGCGACCGCCTGGACGGTCGCCGGGTCGTCGAGGTCGCGCCGCGTCGCGGTGTCGATCAGCAGCAGGTGGTGGCGTACGAGCACGCCCAGCACGGCGGCGTCCTCCGCGTCGAAGCCCACCCGCACCGCCACGTCGCGGGCGATCGTCTCGCCCGCCACCGAGTGGTCGCCGGGCCAGCCCTTGCCGATGTCGTGCAGCAGCGCGGCCATGAGCAGCAGGTCCGGGCGGCCCACCCGGCGGGTCAGGGCCGAGGCCCGCACCGCCGTCTCCACCAGGTGCCGGTCCACCGTCCAGGTGTGCACGGGATTGCGCTGCGGGCGGCACCGCACCCGCTCCCAGTCGGGCAGCAGCCGGGTGATGATCCCCTCCGCCTCCAGGGCCTCCCACACGGCCACGGTCGGCTCCCCCGCGCCGAGCAGGGTGAGCAGTTGCTCCCGCGCCTCCGCGGGCCACGGCACCGGCAGCGGTCTGGCCTGCGCCGCGAGCCTGCGTACGGCGTGCAGCGACACCGGCAGGCCCGCCTGCGCGGCCGCGGCCCCGAACCGCAGCGGCAGGACCGGGTCCCGGTCGGGCCGGGCCGCCAGCGCCAGTACGGCCTCGCCGTCGGACTCCACGACCCCCTCGGCCAGCGGTGCCCGCTCGGCCGCGGCGGCCCCGCGCGTCCCCAGGAGCCCCCGCAGTCTCGGCCGGGCCGCGCGCGCCCGCAGGACCCGCCCGACCTCCCGCCAGGTGACGTCGCCGGCGTACGAGACGATCCGCGCGGCGTCGTAGACCTCGCGCAGCAGGGCGTCGGCGTCGAGCAGCCCCAGCTGCGCCGCGACCTGGTCCTGTTCCTGGAGGGCGAGCCGGTCGGTGGCGCGGCCGGTCACCAGCTGGAGGGCGTCGCGGGCGTCCAGCAGCCGCCGGCGGGCCTCGGCCAGGCCCTCCCGCGGGGCGTCGGCCAGCCAGGACGCGGCGACGGCCCGCAGCGCCGTGGCGTCGCGGAGCCCGCCGCGGGCCTCCTTGAGGTCGGGTTCGAGCAGGAAGCGCAGCTCCCCGGCCCGCTCGGCCCGCTCCCGGCACAGGGCGTGCAGCTGCGGGAGCCGTTTGGCGGCCTGGTTGCGCCAGTCGGCCAGTACCGAGGTGCGCAGGGCCGCCAGCATGCCGGCATCGCCCGCGACCGGGCGGGCGTCCAGGAGCCCGAGGTGCACCTTGAGGTCCTCGCCGGCGGTTCTGCGGGCCTCGGCCGGGGTCCGGACCGAGTGGTCGAGGGCGACGCCGAGGTCCCACACGGGGTACCAGAGCCGGTCGGCGAGCGCGCTCAGGGCGCGCGGCTCGGCCTTGCCGTCGTGGAGCAGCAGCAGGTCGAGATCGCTGCGCGGGGAGAGTTCGGCGCGCCCGTAGCCGCCGACGGCGACGAGGGTGGCGCCCCGGACGCCGGTCTCCCGTACGGCGGTCGCGAACAGTGCGTTCAGCCAGTCGTCGGTCAGTCCGGCCAGCGCGGAACGCCGCGAAGGCCCGGGCTGCGACTGCTCCTGGAGGAGTCGCAGCCGGGCCGCGGCGTAGGCGCTGGGTCCCGGGTCGGACCGGTCGTGGGAATCACCCGTGGTGGTGCCTTCGACGCTCGTCACCCGGCAGCTCCCGTCCCTCAGAGCGCTTCAGCGCCGCGTTCGCCGGTACGGACCCTGATGAGCGCGTCCACGGGGACGCTCCACACCTTGCCGTCGCCGATCTTCCCGGTACGGGCACTCTTGACCAGGATCTCCATGACCGACTCGGCGTCGTCGTCCTCGACGACGACCTCGATGCGGATCTTGGGGACGAGGTCCACGGTGTACTCGGCGCCGCGGTAGACCTCGGTGTGGCCGCGCTGGCGGCCGTACCCGCTGGCCTCGGAGACCGTGAGCCCCTGGACCCCGAACCGCTGGAGGGAGTCCTTGATCTCGTCCAGCCGGTGGGGCTTCACGATCGCGGTGATCAGCTTCATGCGTCTACCTTCTTGCTCGCGGCGGCAACGGGGACGGGTGCGGTGCTCCGGGAGGAGGCGCCGCCTCCGGCTCCGCTGAAGTCGTAGGCGGTCTCGGCGTGCTCGACCTGGTCGATGCCGGAGATCTCGTCGTCCTCACTGACCCGCATTCCGATGGTCTTGTCGAGGAGGAAGGCGAGCAGCGCCGACGCGACGAGAGAGTAGGCGAGGATGGAGAAGACTCCGATGGCCTGCTTGCCGAGCTGCTCCAGGCCGCCGCCGTAGAAGAGGCCCTTGGCTTCGGACTGGACCCCGCCGGTGGCGAAGAGGCCGACGAGGAGGGAGCCGGCGATGCCGCCGACGAGGTGGACACCGACGACGTCGAGGGAGTCGTCGTAGCCGAACTTGTACTTCAGGCCGACGGCCATGGCGCACAGCAGGCCGGCGATGGCGCCGATGCCGATCGCGCCGAGGGGGGAGCAGGAGCCGCCGGAGGGCGTGATGGCGACGAGGCCCGCGACGGCGCCGGAGGCCGCGCCGAGGGTGGTGAAGGAGCCGTGGCGCAGCTTCTCGTAGCCGAGCCAGGCGAGCATGGCGGCGGCGGTGGCCACCTGGGTGTTGACGAACATCACCGCGCCGACGCCGTCGTCGTTGCCGAGCCAGGATCCGGCGTTGAAGCCGAACCAGCCGAACCACAGCAGGCCGGCGCCGAGCATGACGAGGGGGAGGCTGTGGGGGCGCATCGGGTCCCGCTTGAAGCCGACGCGCTTGCCGATGACGAGGATCACGCCGAGGGCGGCGGCGCCGGCGTTGATGTGGACGGCGGTGCCGCCCGCGAAGTCGATGACGCCGAGCTCGAACAGCCAGCCTCCGGCGCCCCAGACCCAGTGCGCGACGGGGAAGTAGACGACGGTGACCCACAGGGCGGTGAACAGGGCCCAGGCGCTGAACTTCACGCGGTCGGCGAGGGCGCCGCTGATCAGGGCGGGGGTGATCACGGCGAACATCAGCTGGAAGACGGCGAAGACGTAGACCGGGATGGTGTAGCCGTCCCACAGCTCGGTGATGCCGATGCCGCTGAGGCCGACGTAGTCGGAGGACCAGCCGATCAGCGAGCCGGAGTCGGTGCCGAAGGCGAGGCTGAATCCGAAGAGGACCCAGAGGATCGTGACGATCCCGAGGCTGATGAAGCTCATCATCAGCATGTTGAGGCTGCTCTTGACGCGGACCATGCCTCCGTAGAAGAAGGCGAGGCCCGGGGTCATCAGCATGACCAGGGCGGAGCAGATGAGCATGAACCCGGTGTTCGCAGCAGAGAGCGTCGGGGCGTCTGCCGCGAGGGTCGTGATGGCTGATGCCATCGGCGTCTCCTCGTCGTCGGTACGTTCGCGTGCGGGCGATCGTGAAAACCTGAGCGGCGCAGGGCGTAGGCCTGAGGGGTGGGGCCCGGGCCGGGCCTGGGGGCTGGCCGGTTATTGACCCTGAGATTCGCGCAGGCCGGTTTCCGGCGGCGCCGCTCGGTGTTTCGCGCCGATGACGAAGGCGTCCGGGCTGTTACGGGGTGATGAACTGCGACGGACGACCGCAACCATGGATCGAGGAACCACCGCGGCGAGCAGCCACCTCCGCGAGAGCGGTGCCGGTTCACGCGGCGCCGGTCCAGGCGCAAAAAGGTGACCGGCCGCGGCAGCACCCGGGTGACCTGGCTGGGGGAGCCTGATCGGGCTACACGGGGTGACTGCCGCGGCCGGGGCCGGGGGCGGCCGCGAGGGCCGTCAGACGGCCTCCGCGGCTTCCGGGAGCCGGGAGGCGAGGTGGTCGGTCAGCCGGACGATCTCGGCGACGTCGCCGTACTCGCGGGCAGCGGTGTCGACGGTCTTGCGCAGCCGGGTGTTCACCCGTTCGGACCGCACCTTTCCCGCCACGTCGAGGGCCTTGTCGACGAGGACGGCTGCCTGCTCGGGCTCACGCTGGAGCAGGTGGACCGTGGCCATGCCGATGAGGTTGAGGGCGTAGGAGCGCTGGTGCTCCTGGTCCTTCTCGAAGAGGGCTACGGCCCGCTCCATCACGGGTTCCGCGAGTGAGGCGTACATGGGGCTGCGGCCGGCGACGTAGGCCAGGTCGCGGAACGAGTGGGAGTTCTCGCCGTTCAGTTCGGCCTCGGAGAAGAAGCGGATCCAGTCCGGTTCGGGCTCGCCGCCGAATCCGACGTCCGTGAAGGTGTCCTCGGCCATGCGGACGGCCCGGTTGCAGCGGCTGGGCTGGCCCATGTTGGCGTAGGCGCGGGCCTCCATCGCATACAGCATGGCCTGGGTGCGCGGGCCCGCGCAGTCGCGGCTGCCGTACTGCGCGAGGTGGATGAGCTCCAGGGCGTCCTCGGGGCGGCCCAGGTGGATCATCTGGCGACTCATGCTGGAGAGGATGTACGAGCCGAGCGGCTTGTCCCCGCCCTCCTTCGCGGCGTGCAGGGCGAGGACGAAGTACTTCTGCGCGGTGGGGTGCAGGCCGATGTCGTAACTCATCCAGCCGGCCAGTTCGGCGAGCTCCGCGGCCACCTTGAAGAGCCGTTTCATGACGGGCGCCGGGTGGCTCTCCTGGAGCAGGTCGGTCACCTCGTGGAGCTGGCCGACGACGGCCTTGCGGCGCAGTCCGCCCCCGCACTGGGCGTCCCACTGGCGGAACATGACGGTGGTGGCCTCCAGGAGGCCGAGTTCCGGTTCGGACAGCCGGGGCGGCCGGTGTCCCCCGAGGGCGCCGGCCGCCCCCGCCTCGCGCGGTGCCGGATCGGCGGCCGGGACCGGGACGAGCCAGCGCTGCATGGGCTCGATGAGGGCGGGGCCGGCGGAGAGGGCGAGGGAGGTCCCGAGGAAGCCGCGGCGGGCCAGCATCAGGTCGCTGCGGGAGAACTCACCGAGCAGCTCGATGGTCTGCGGGCCGGCCCAGGGCAGGTCGACGCCGGAGACGGACGGGGTCTGGTGGGCGGTGCGCAGCCCGAGCTGTTCGATGGCGACGACGGAGCCGAAGCGCTCGGAGAAGAGCTCGGAGAGGATCCTCGGGACCGGCTCGCGGGGCTGTTCGCCGTCGAGCCAGCGGCGGACCCGGGAGGTGTCCGTGCTGATGTGGTGGGCGCCCATCTGGCGGGCTCGCCGGTTGACCTGGCAGGCGAGCTCGCCCTTGGACCAGCCGCTGCGGACGAACCAGGAGGTCAGTTGTTCGTTGCGGGCGGCAGCGCCCGGGATCTCCGGTTCCGCGTTCGTTCCGCTTGCGCTGCTGCCGCTCACTGGAACGCCCCCATCCGCTCAGGCCTCTTCACACGAAACCCTGGCGGGGGCGGCGGTCGCCGCCACGGACCTTCACGAGTCCTTCACACCTTGCCTCCGGCATACCCACGAACGGGCCTGCCTCCGGGGTTCGTGCACCGAAAGTAATCCTACGATCACCCCTGCGGGGAGCCCGAACGCAGAAACGCCACCATTCGCCACCCCTTTGAATGAACTCGCCACCGCCGGGGCGCGATTCACTTGACAGGGAGGCGGAACGACCGGTTGGACAGGAGTGCGCTCCGGGCGCGCGGCGAGGAGTGCGCCGTGCCGGTTCACCCGGATCCGTGCGGAACGACCGGTCCCGCCCCCGTCGTAACCACCGGCGCGTCCGACCCGTTGGAGGGGGCATGGGCATGGGCTTCACGATCGGCGGCAGCCGCAGCACCAAGGAGTTCCGATCCGGCTCCCGGCGCCGCGGCCGGACGTCGGAGTGCACGGCGGTGGCGGAATACACCGGCCTGTGGGGCTGGGACGTGGTCCCGGGCGCCCGGGCCGCGGCTCCCGCCCGCGACTGCTCCTGCGGCCGTGCGCAGTGCGGCGCGCCCGGGGCGCACCCGCTGCCCCTGGCGCCCACCGTCCCGGCGGGCGCCACCCTCGACGAGGTCACGCAGACCTGGGGCGAGTACCCGGGCGCGGCCGTCCTGCTGCCGGTGGGCCGCAGCTTCGACCTCATCGAGGTGTCCCAGGAGGCCGGGCGCCGGGCGCTGGTCCGGCTGGAGCGGATGGGCCTGCCGCTGGGCCCCGTCACCGCCACCCCGGACGGCCGGGCCCAGTTCTTCGTGGCCCCGGGCGCGGCGGCCGAGCTGCCGCAGCTGCTGTACCGGATGGGCTGGGACGACGCCGACCTGGACCTGCACGCGCAGGGCCTCGGCTCCTTCCTGACCGCGCCCCCGTCCGACCACGCGGGGCTGGGTCCGGTGAGCTGGCTGCGCCCGCCCGCGCTCGACGGTGCGGGCGGCCTGCCGCAGGCCCGGCTCCTGCTCGGCACCCTCGCCTACATCTGCCACCGCCTGCGCCGCTGACCCCCGTACGCATGCCGGTGCCCCCGTCTCCGGCCGGAGACGGGGGCACCGGCATGCGTACGGGGCAGGGGCCGGGGTCAGTCGCCGATCAGGGCGTCGAC
>NZ_JBEZBN010000073.1:0-26745 GCF_040647115.1 Streptomyces sp. NPDC044571 | reverse complement strand
ACAAGGTTCCGGGGCCGCCCCTTTGCCGTGCGTGCGCGGTGCGAGCGCCGTGCCGTGTCCCGTGGCCCTGCGCCGCCCGGGGCGCCCCTGGTCCGGTGGCCGGCCCGGACGGTCCCCAGCGGCCGGGGCGGGGCTCCGCACCCGCCCACGGGCGGCTGCGGGGCCCGCACCGCCCCCGGGCGGTCCGGAAGCCGCTGTGGCCGCACGACGGGCATCGGGCGGCGGCGCGGCACCCGAAGGAGATCCATTCGTGCCTCCTGCGGTGACAAGCCGCACAGGGCAAATCGGACCTACTAGAACCTTTCGTAGATCCAGTGTCCGATTTGTCCCCCACGTTGGCCCAGGAAGGCCGTGGTCAAGCAGATCTGCGTCACACTCCGCACCTACGAGTGCCCGTAGTAATCGGGAGGTTTGGGGATGTGGCGGGACACGGGTTACCAAGGATGGGCAAGCCCGGCACCCCGCTCAGCGTGCCGGGTCGCTTCGTGCCCCGGCGGGCCGGAGCCAGCGAACCGTTCCTGTCCCCGGCCCCGGAGGTCTTCCTATGTCCGCGAAGCGCGTCAGCACCCGTCGTACCCGTCTTGCCCTCGGCGCAACCGCTCTCGGTGCGGCCCTGGCGATCGGGGCCGGGACGACCGCCGCCTTCGCCGACGAGGCCCCCACCCTGACGCGTACCGCCGAGCTGGTCGCGGCCCAGGCCTCGGCCCAGGCCTCCGCCGCCTCGAAGTCCGTCTCCTGGCAGAAGCCGGTCGCCCGCTACACGCTGTCCGCGACCTTCGGCAAGGGCGGCAACCTGTGGTCGCACAAGCACTCCGGCCAGGACTTCGCCTGCCCCGTCGGCACCCCCGTCAAGGCCGTCCACGACGGCATCGTCGTCAAGGCCGGCCCGAACGGCGGCGGTGACGGCCCGGCCTACGGCAACGCCATCGTGATCAAGCACGCGAACAACACGTACTCCCAGTACGCGCACCTCTCGAAGATCCAGGTCCGGATCGGCCAGAAGGTCTCCAAGGGCGCCGGGATCGCGCTGTCCGGCAACACCGGCAACTCCACCGGCCCGCACCTGCACTTCGAGATCCGGACCACCCCGAACTACGGCTCGGCCGTGAACCCGGTGGCCTTCCTGCGCAGCGCCGGCGTCACCCTCTGACCCCACCTCCGACCTCCCTCAGGGGCCCCGTCCGGGGCCCCTGAGGCGACGGGGCTCAGTACAGCAGCCAGGAGGCCGTCGGCTTGGTCTTCGCGTCCACGCGGCCCGGCTTGAGGGTGTCGATCTGCGCCGGCGAGAGCACCACGTCGTAGGTCTGAAGGGTCTCCATGGCGCCGCTCCACGGGGCCGTCCACTTGTCCTCGTGGCGCGAGCGGGCGATCTCCAGCGGCCCCTGGGCCTGGTAGATGCCCGAGACCGGCGCCTCGCCGGTCTTCTTCCCGTTCACGTACAGGGCGATCAGCTTGCGCTCGGCGTCGTAAGTGGCCGTCAGCGTGGAGAAGGTCTTCTCCATCTTCGGGCTCTCGCCGGTCACGGTGACCATGGTCGCCTCCGCGCCCTGGTCGCCGGTCTGGACCCGGAAGATCCAGCTCGGCTTCCCGTTCACCTGGTCCAGGCCCAGCTCGAACGAGAAGGACTTCTCGTTGCCCTGGCTGACGGCGATCTGCCGCCCCTTCGGAGCCCGGTTCCAGACGTGGGCCGAGACGGTGAAGCTCTTGGCCGTGTCCACGACGCGCTTCTCGGACTCGGCGTACGAGTTCTCGTTGCCCTTCGTGCGGATCTCGAACCGCTTCTCGATCGGGAAGACCCCCGCGTCCGGACCCATCTTCAGAGGGGCCTTGCCGCTGCGGTCCCGGATCTGGGTCGGGTCGTCCTTGACGGTGGGGGTGTTGTCGACGGGGGCCTTGCTCTTGGACCCGCTGGGGGAGGGCGAGGCCGAGACCGACGGGGACGCCGTGGGAGCCGCCTCCTCCTTGTCCTTGTCGTCACCCAGCAGCAGGAACGTTCCACCGCCGGCGAGCAGCAGCAGTACGGTCACGCCGCCGCCGATCATCCACAGCCGCTTCTTGCGCCGCTCGGCCGCCGAGCGGTCGGCCAGGGCCTCCCAGTCCGGCTGGTCCGCCTGCGGCGGCGGGAACGGCCCGGGCGCGGCCGGCGGCTGCGTGCTCTGGATCGGCAGCCCCTGGGCCCACGGCTGCGGCCGGCTCGCCGGGGCCGGCTGGTACGGGTTCGGCGGGCCGGCGCCCGGCTGCGGGTAGCCGTAGCCGCCGCCGTCCGCGGGCGGGATCTGCGGCGGCGGGCCGAAGCCGCCGCCGGCGGCGGGCGCGCCGGGCGGGAAGCCGTAGCCGTTGCCCGGGGCCGGGGGGACCGGCGGGAACCCGTAGCCCCCGTTCCCCGGGGCGGGCTCGGGCTGCGGGTTGCTGGAGGGATGAGTACCGTCGGTCATGCCACGGATGCTAAAACACGGGCCCGCCGGGGCGAACGGCCCGGTCCCGCTGCACGGCCCCGAGGCGCTGCCCGGGCCGGCTCACCCCGACAGCCGGACCACCGGGAAGCTGCCCGTGGCCGTCGGCGCGTGCTCCGGCAGCCACAGCACCGCCACCGCGCCCGCCGCCGTCCCGGCGCGGTCGGTGCCGCCCGGCGCCGCCACGTTGCGGAACGTCAGACGGGCGCCCAGGACCCGGGCCTGGCCCTCCGCGATGGTCAACCCCAGCCCGTGGCCCACCCCGGCCCGGTCCGTGGACCCGGTCCGGAACCGGCTCGGCCCCTCGCGCAGCAGCGCCTCCGGGAAGCCCGGCCCGTGGTCCCGCACCCGTACCACCCGGCCCTCGATGTCGACCTGCACCGGAGGCTGCCCGTACCGCGCGGCATTGGCCAGCAGGTTGCCGAGGATCCGCTCCAGCCGGCGCGGGTCGGTGCTCACCACCTCGTCGGCCACGACCCGTACGGACGCCTCCGGCATCAGCACCGTCACCCGCCGGCTCACGAACTCGCCGAGCGCCACGTCCTGGAGCTCCGCCCGCTCGGACGCACTGTCCAGCCGGGCCACCTCCAGCACGTCCTCGACCAGCGCCCGCATCGCCCGCGCCCGGTCCAGCACCAGCTCGGTCGGCCGCCCCGGAGGCAGCAGCTCCGCCGCGGTCAGCAGGCCCGTCACCGGGGTCCGCAGCTCGTGCGCGATGTCCGCGGTCACCCGCCGCTCGGCCTCCAGCCGCTGCTGCAGGGTGTCGGCCATGGCGTCCACGGCCCGGGCCAGGTCGTCGGTCTCGTCCCGCACGACGCCGCCGACCGCGTCCCGCACCCGTACGTCGGGATCCCCGTGCGCCACCCGCTGGGCCGCGACCGCGGCCTTGCGCAGCCGGCGCGAGATCTGCCCGCCGATCAGCACGCCGAGCGCCGCACCGGCGATCACCACGGACAGCGACCCGACGACCAGGGCCCGGTCCAGGTCGCGCACCAGGTTGGCGCTCTCCTTGAACGGGCCGTGCAGCGACAGCACCTGGCCGTTCCCCAGCGGGGCCGCCGCCCACACCTCCGGGACCGCCCGCGGGTGCTCCTGGATGTAGGTCCCGCGCCGCCCCGACCGGGCCTTCTCGCGCAGCTCGCCCGGCAGCTCCGGGTCGTTGAGCTTGGCGCCGAACGGCAGCTTGCGCCCGGCCTCGGCGTAGCGGGCGATGAACTGCACGCGTTCCAGCTGGGCGTCGCGGGCGCTCTCCAGCATCGAGACGCGGGCAGCGTTGTGCACCACCAGGCTCAGCGCCACGGTGACGAGCGCGCCGACCGCGGCGATGGCGAGTGTGATCTTCCAGCGGATCCCTGTGCGGAGGGTGAAGCGCCTCATGCCTTGAGCTTGTATCCGAAGCCCCGGACCGTCTCGATCCGGTTCTGGCCGATCTTCGTGCGCAGTCGTTGGACGTGGACGTCCACGACGCGGGTGTCGCCGCCCCAGTCGTAGTCCCAGACCCGCTCCAGCAGCCGGTCGCGCGACAGCACGGTGCCGGGGGAGGAGGAGAACTCCAGCAGCAGGCGCATCTCGGTCGGGGTCAGGGCCACCGGGTCGCCCGCCCGGCGGACCTCCATGCCCTCGGTGTCGACCTCCAGGTCGCCGAAGACGAGCACCCCGCGCTCCTCCTCCGGATCCTCGCCGCCCGCCCCCGCAGCGCCGTTCTGCGGGCCGCCCGCGTGGCCGAAGCGGCGCAGCACCGCACGGATGCGGGCGACGAGGACCGAGCCGTCGAAGGGCTTGGTGACGTAGTCGTCGGCTCCCGCCTCCAGCCCGAGCACCACGTCGATCGAGTCGGCGCGCGCGGACAGCATGATCACCGGGACGGTGGACTCGTCGCGGATGCGCCGGCACAGGCTGACGCCGTCCATGCCGGGCACCATCACGTCGAGCAGCGCGATGTCCGGCCGGTCGGCCCGGAAGGACTCCAGGCCGGACAGGCCGTCGGGCATGGCGGTGACCACGAACCCGTCGCGCTCCAGCGCCAGGGTCGTGGCCTCACGGATGACGTCGTCGTCCTCCACGAAAAGGACATGGGTCTCGGCCATGCGCACGCCTCGCCTCGGTTCTTCGCTTCGCGGTTCTTCTGGTGGGTCAGTTCTTCTGGCTGGTCGCCGGGGCGGGCTGGCCTCCGCCGTCGATGTTGCTGTAGTCGGTGTGCACCCGGTCCTGCTCGGCGAACCGCTCCCCGCTCCAGTGGTAGGTGATCACGTCCTCGCCCGACGGATAGGTGAGCGTGTCGCTCTTCGCGTAGACCGGCTTGGTGACCACGAGCTCGCCCCGGTCGATCTCCGCGTAGACGGGGGGCTGCTCGTCGGCGAACACATTCTCGTACGTCGTGCCGTCCCCCCGGTACACGTACGAGCCGCGGCCCAGCGCGTCGGCGCAGGACAGCACGTTGACCACGATGTCGACGGCGCTGCTCCCGGTGATCTTCCCGTAGCTCACGTCGACCGGATACTCCTTGCCGCTGCAGGGCTTGAGGTCCCGCTTGACCTCCGCGCTGACCTTGGGGTCGGCCCGCAGCAGTGCGACCGGGTCGATGTTCCGGGCGGGTTTGACCGAGGGCTCAGCGGTGGCCGGGACGTGGTCGGGCGGGGCGGCCGGCGCACTGGTCTTGCCCACGGATTCGGTCCGGGCGGGCCCCCCGTCGCGCAGTCCGGTGCCGCCGCCGGAGCAGCCGGCCGCGAACAGCACGGTGCCGGCGAGGACGACCGTCCCCGCCGACATCAGTACGAACGAGCTCTTGCCGTCCAGGCTCCGGCCGAGGCCTCGGCCCGGCGGCTTCCCCGGACTCCGGCCCGGACCTTCATTCTGGCTGTGACTCGGACTCTGACTCGGACTTTGGCCCATCAGGCCACGCACCGCTCACGCCCCTCGTACCGGATGGTGTGGTCTCCGCGGTGGTCACCGCGCTCCAGCGCGCGCATGTCCAGGTCCCGGCTCTCCAACTCCTGCCGGAGGCGGGCCAGTGCGCGGTGCAGAGTGCTCTTCACGGTACCCGCCGACATGCCGAGCGCCGCGGCCGTCTCCTCGGTGCTCATCTGCTCCCAGTGTCGCAGCACGACCACGCTGCGCTGCTTGGGCGCGAGCACCTTGAGGATGTCCATCAGCAGGGCGCGGTCGGCCCGCTGGTCGGTGCCGTCCTCGACGGAGGCGTCGGGGAGCTGCTCGGTGGGGACTTCCTCCAGCTTGCGGGCACGCCACCACTCGGTACGGGTGTTGATCATGACGCGGCGCAGGTAGGCGTCGGCGAGGGACTTGTCGGCGATGCCGTCCCAGCGGCCGTAGGTGCGCACGAGGGCCGTCTGGAGGAGGTCCTGCGCGTCGGTGGGGTCCGGAACCAGGCGCCGGGCACTGCGCAGCAGCGCGTCCTGCCGAGTGCGTACGTACTCCTCGAACCCGAGTACCTCGCCGTGCGCCATCTCAGACCGCCTCCGTCCCGTGCACCGCTCATCCGCTGCCCTACGGATCCCGACGGTACGGAGGCGTTGTCACGAGCCTGTGCGGGCCAGCCTGCGGTGGACGCACGGACACCCATAGGTTGTGTAACAACGGCTGTGAGCTGCGGTGACACCGAGACAAGCGGAATCTTCGACTCAGCTTCCACCCGGTTTCCACCGGGCTTCCACCCGGCTCGTGCTCAGCTCGCGGCGGGTCCCTGCGGCAGCCGGTACAGACCCCCGGCGAGCGGCTCCACGAGCCCGTCCGCGACCAGCCCGTCCAGCGCCCGGGCCCGCTGCACCGGCTCCTCCCAGACGCTGTCCAGCACGGCCTGCGGAACCGGGCCCACCGCCTCGCGGAGCACGGCGAGCAGCCTGCCGCGCACCTGCCGGTCGGTTCCCGCGTACGTCTGGCCGCGCCGCGGCGGCCCGTCGTGCGCGGGCTTGCCGGCCAGGCGCCACGCGCAGAGCCCCGCCACCGGGCAGCGGGCGCAGTCCGGGGACTTGGCCGTGCACACCAGCGCGCCGAGCTCCATCGACGCCGCCGCCCAGCGGGCCGCGACGGCCTCGTCCTCGGGCAGCAGGGCCCGGGCCAGGCGGCGCTCGGCGGCCGTCGTGGCGTTGGGCGGGTACTCGACCCCGGTGGTGGTGCGGGCGAAGACCCGGCGGACGTTGGTGTCGAGCACGGGGTGCCGCTGCCCGTACGCGAAGGAGGCCACGGCGGCCGCGGTGTACTCGCCGATCCCGGGCAGCGCGAGCAGCTGCGCGTGCTCGCGCGGTACGTCGCCGCCGTGCCGCTCCGTTATCGCCACGGCCGCACCGTGCAGGCGCAGGGCCCGCCGGGGGTAACCGAGCCGCCCCCAGGCCCGTACGGCCTCACCGGGGGCCTCGGCGGCCAGGTCGGCGGGGCGGGGCCAGCGGGCGATCCACTGCTCGTACACCGGCAGCACCCGGCTGACGGGCGTCTGCTGGAGCATGAACTCGCTGACCATGACGCCCCAGGGGCCGGCCTCGGGGCGGCGCCAGGGCAGATCGCGGGCGTGCTCGTCGAACCAGGCGATGACGGGGGAGTGCAGCGCGTGGGAGACGGCGGGGGACTGGGAGACGGCGGGGGACGCGGTGGAGACGGGGGATGCAGTCATGGCACTCCGCATCCTGGCATGTTTCGGGTCCCCTGGCGTGGCGGCGGTGAACGTATGGCCGAGGTGTCCGTGCTCACCGACGGTGTTCAAGGGCGCTCCACGCCCTTTCGAGTGCGTGGCTGATTCTCGACCCCCGGATGCCCGCTCGCAGGATGATCATCGCCAAAACAAGCCGGGTGCGCGGCATGTGGGGCGCAGATCGGCCCGCCGATTCTCGTAAAGTTCCGTCCGTGGGATCTATGCGCAATCCGGTCGGGCCGCTCCCCTCCTCCATCTACTGGCGACGGAGGGCCGTGCTGGCTTCCGTCGTCGCGCTCCTGGCGCTGCTCGCCGTATGGACGGTCAGTTCCGGTGGCGGGAGGACGAGTAGTACGAACGGCAAGGGCCAGAAGGGCCCCCACCCGGCCGCCTCGATCACCCCTGGCCCCTCGGGGACGGGGCCGGCGATCAGTCAGGCGCCGGGCGGGCGCGGCGACTCGGGGACCGGAGCGGGCAAGAACACCGACCCGGGCGCGAGTTCATCCCCCGCCGGCGGCGCAAACGGGGGTGGCGCGGGATCGTCCGCAGCTCCCGGCGGCGACGGGGCCGGGGGCGCGGGCGGCACGGGCGTCCAGGTCCCGGCGGACTCGCCGCTGCCCTCCTGTGCCCCGAGCGGGCTGCAGTGGGAGGTCAAGAGCGTGAAGAACGAGTACGAGACGAACGAGAAGCCCCGTCTCGAACTCGTCACGCGCAATGTCTCCGGCACCACCTGCAAGATCGACCTCGGGCCGCGCCAAGCCGTGGTGACGATCCTTCAGGCGAGCACCAGCAAGGCCGTCTGGTCCTCGGCGGACTGCCCTTCGGGCCCGGCCAACGCGTTCTTCCGGGTGCCGGCGCAGGGTGAGGCGAAGCAGGCGGTGGAGTGGGACCGGCGGTTCAGCGCGGCCGACCAGTGCCAGGCGCCTCCGGCGGGAAGTGCGGCTGCCGACACGTACGTGGTGGAGGTCAAGTCGCCGGGCATGCCGGTGGCGCGGACCTCGTTCGTCCTGAAGCAGGACTAGGCCGGACCCTGCGGGGTGGCTGCGGGACCGGCCGGCGCGGACCCGGCCGGTCAGACGTAGCGTTCCAGGATGGAGGACTCCGCCAGGCGGGACAGGCCCTCGCGCACGCTGCGGGCGCGGGCTTCGCCGACGCCGTCCACCGCCTGGAGGTCGTCCACGCTCGCGGCCAGCAGCTTCTGGAGGCCCCCGAAGTGCTCCACCAGCCGCTCGATGATGGCCCCCGGGAGCCGGGGAATCTTCGCCAGCAGCCGGTAGCCCCGCGGGGACACCGCCGAGTCCAGGGTCTCGGGGGAGCCGGTGTAGCCCAGCGCCTTGGCCACGATCGCCAGCTCCAGCAGTTCCGGGTGCGTCAGCGCGTCCAGCGCGGGCAGCGCCTCGTCCACCGTGCGGGAACGCTTCGCCGTGGGTTCCGGCACGTAGTCCCGGATCACGAGCTCCCGCTCCTGCTCGATGCCGACCGTCAGCTCGTCCAGCTGGAGGGAGAGCAGGCGGCCGTCGGTGCCGAGTTCCACCACGTATTCGGCGATTTCCGTGGCAATGCGGCGAACCATTTCCAGCCGCTGGGCGACCGCCGTCACGTCGCGCACCGTGACCAGGTCCTCGATCTCCAGCGCGGACAGCGTCCCCGCGACCTCGTCCAGACGCAGCTTGTACCGCTCCAGCGTGGCCAGTGCCTGGTTCGCCCGCGACAGGATCGCCCCGGACTCCTCCAGGACGCGCCGCTCGCCGTCCACGTACAGGGCGATCAGCCGCATCGACTGCGAGACGGACACCACGGGGAAACCGCACTGCTTCGAGACCCGGTCCGCCGTGCGGTGGCGGGTGCCCGTCTCCTCCGTCGGGATCGACGCGTCCGGCACCAGCTGCACGCCCGCCCGCAGGATCTTCGTGAGGTCCTTGTCCAGGATCAGCGCGCCGTCGAGCTTGCACAGCTCGCGCAGCCGGGTCGCGGTGAACTCCACGTCCAGGACGAATCCGCCCGTGCACATCGCCTCGACGGCCTTGTCCATGCCCAGCACGATGAGGCCGCCGGTGTTGCCGCGGACGATGCGCTCCAGGCCGTCGCGCAGCGGCTGACCAGGGGCGACCGCGCTCAGCGAAGCGCGCATCAACGCCTCGTGCTTGGAGCTCGCGCCGGACTTCCCGGGTGCTGCTGCCCCGTCCTTGGCTGCCACTGCACTCCTCCGGTCGCGGGTTGCGCCGCCTGCGTACGGCCGGGCGGACCAGCACAAAGTCTACCGGCGCGCGCTGTGCGCCCGCCGTGGCTTGGCCAGGTGCGCCCCGACGGGGGCCCGTACGAGCCCCCTCGGCACCCCCCTCACCGCCCCCTGAGCAGCGGCTCCTCCGGCTGGTACGGCTCCGGCCAGTGCCCCTTCTGCGGTGTTCCCCGGTGGCCGGTGCCCCTCCTGCCGGTGCTCCTGCGGTGGCCGGTGCCTCCGGTCGCCTACTCCTTCGCCGCGGCCCGCGAGCGGCCGCGTGGCAGGACCCGCAGGGCGTCGCCCATGTCCGCCACCTCCAGCACCTTCATGCCGGCCGGGACCTTCCCGGGGTCGACCGGCACCAGGGCGTGCGTGAAACCGAGCCGGTGCGCCTCGGCGAGCCGGCGCTGTACGCCGGTCACGCGCCGCACCTCGCCCGCCAGGCCGACCTCCCCGATCGCCACCAGGTTCTTCGGCAGCGGGACGTCGCTGGCGGCGGACGCCAGCGCGAGCGCGATCGCCAGGTCGGCGGCCGGCTCGGTGAGCTTCACGCCGCCCACCGTGGCGCTGTAGATGTCGCGCTTGCCCAGCGCGGTGATCCGCCCCCGCTGCTCCAGCACCGCCAGCATCATCGAGACACGGGAGGTCTCCAGGCCGGAGGTGGTCCGCCGGGGCGAGGGGATCTGCGAGTCCACGGTCAGTGCCTGCACCTCCGCGACGAGGGGGCGCTTGCCCTCCAGCGTCACCGTCAGGCAGGTGCCGGGGACGGCCTCCGCCCGCCGGGTCAGGAACAGCCCGCTCGGGTCGGCGAGCCCGGTGATGCCCTCGTCGTGCAGCTCGAAGCAGCCGACCTCGTCGGTGGCGCCGTACCGGTTCTTCACCCCGCGTACGAGGCGCAGGCGCGCGTGCCGGTCGCCCTCGAAGCTCAGGACGACGTCCACCAGGTGTTCCAGCAGGCGCGGACCGGCGATGGCCCCGTCCTTGGTGACGTGGCCGACCAGCAGCGTGGCCATCCCGCGTTCCTTCGAGGCGCGGATCAGCGCTCCGGCCACCTCCCGCACCTGGGCCATGCCGCCGGGGGCGCCGTCGATCTCCGGGGAAGCGACCGTTTGTACGGAGTCCAGGATCAGCAGGGACGGCTTCACGGCGTCGAGGTGCCCGAGGACGGCGGACAGATCGGTCTCGGCAGCCAGGTAGAGGTGGTCGCTGAGCGCGTTGATCCGGTCGGCCCGCAGCCGCACCTGGCTCGCCGACTCCTCGCCCGTGACGTACAAGGTGCGGTGCGCGTCGCTGGAGGCCTTCGCCGCCACGTCGAGCAGCAGCGTCGACTTGCCGACGCCCGGCTCGCCGGCGAGCAGCACCACGGCCCCGGGGACGAGCCCGCCGCCCAGGACCCGGTCCAGCTCGTCCACGCCGGTGCTGCGGGCGGTCGCCGTCCGGCCGTCGACCTGCGCGATCGGGAGCGCCGCGGTCGAGACCCGGCCCGCGGCGGTGGTGCGCACGGCGGGCGCACCCATCTCCTCGACGGTGCCCCACGCCTGGCATTCGGGGCACCGCCCGAGCCATTTCGCGGTCGTCCAGCCGCACTCGGAGCAGCGGTAGGACGGCCGGTCCTTGGCGGATGAGCGGGATGTACGGGCAGCCATGCGGCCCACCGTAGCGGCAGCCGGTGACAGTGCTCGCACGGGCGGGCGTCAGGGCGGCGGTCAGCGCGTGTTCGATCTGTTCACCCGTAAGGGCTAAAACAGCTGAAGGCTTCACGGCCGTCACCCGCGTGCCGCCTACCTTCGCCAGGGTGAGCAGCAGCGACCAGGAAACCTCCGCCCCGCGCACCGGCGCACACCGGGCGCACGGGCGCACGCCCTCCGAGGTCCCCGAAGGAGAACAGCCGCCCCCCTTCCGGCACGAGCCCTATCTGGACGGACTGTTCACCTACTGCCTGTCGGTCCTGTGTGATCACGACACGGCCACCGAGGTCCTGGCGGACGTACTCGCCGTCGCCGAGCGGCATCCGGGCCGCTGCCCGGACGAGGGCGGGCGGCGGGCCTGGCTGTACGCGCTCGCCCGCTGGGCCTGCCTGCGCAGGCTGGCGGAGCAGCGGCGCGGCCGCCCAGGGGCGCATTCCGCCCGGCGCACGCCGGAGCACGCCGATGGGGAGCGCGCGCCGGGGGCGCACCGCTCCCTGGACGTGAGTGCGTACCGGCGGACCGAGCTGGCCCGGCTCGCCTGGCCCGAGGCCGCCGGGACCACGCCCGAGCAGCGCGAAGCCCTGGAACTCGCCGTCCGCCACCGCCTCGGCATCCCCGAGCTCGCCGCCGTCCTCGGCACGCCCGCCGCCAGCGCCCGCGAACTGCTGTCCGGCGCCGCCTGCGAGGTGGAGCGGACCCGGGCCGCCCTCGCCGTCGTCGAGACCGGCGGCTGCCCCGCGGTGTCCCGGCTGACCGGCGACGGCCAGGTGCTGCTGTCCACCAGCCTGCGGGCCGAGCTCGTCCGCCACGTCGACGACTGCCCGCGATGCCGCCGCGTCGCCGAACGCGTGGGCTCCGGCGCGCCCTGGCCCGGCTCCGGCGGCATCGACGCGGCCCTCCCGCTCGTACCCGCGCCCCGCACCGCCGTCCGCGCGGCCCTGCTGCGCTCCGGGGGCCGCGGACGCGGGCGGCCCGCCCCGCGCTTCGACCGCACCGGCTTTCCGATGGACCCCAGGGACCGCGCGGCCCGCCGGGACCGGCTGCGCGCGCGGGCCGTCACCACCACCGTCGTCGCCACCGTCGTAGCGGCCCCCGTCCTCGCGCTGTGGGCCGCCTACCGCGGAGCCCCCAGCACCGGCGAATCCGCCGGGCCGGACTCCACCCGGGTCTCGGCGAGCGAGTCCGAGATCCCACTGCCGCACACCGACGGGCGCCCGCTGCGGGCCTTCGAGAACGCCGGCAACACCGCCCGTACCACCGGCGAGCCGGGCTTCGTCACCAGCGCCCGCGCCGACGCGGCTTCGGACGTCTCCGTCGAGGTGATCAGCACCGGGCCGCCGGCCACCCCCGACCAGCCGGGCCCTGCGGGCCGGCTCACCGTGGCCGCCTCTCCGCACGGCGCAACCACCATGCTCACCCTCACCGCGTCCGGGGGCGCCCCGGTCGACTGGCGGCTGTGGTCCGACGCCCCCTGGCTGCAGGCCAGCCGTACCTCGGGCACCCTCGCCCCTGGAGAATCGGTCACCCTGTGGATCACCGTCGACACTGAAGCCCAGCCCGTCGGCGCCTGGTCGGCCCGGGTCGGTGTGGACCCGGGCGGAGCGGTGGTCTCCATCCGGGGCCGGGGCCGCCCGGCTCCCACGCCGACGCCCACCCCGACGCCGCCGTCCACGCCCACGCCGACGCCGACGCCGACCGCGACTCCGACGCCTACCCCCACGGATACGGATACGGCCACGCCGACTCCGACTCCGACGCCGAGCCCGTCAGGAGGAACGGTTTCCCCGTCCTCCGACCCGGACACGGTGCCCGGCTCGCCGTAGTAGGCCGGTGGCCGGCTCCGGCCTAGACGGGATCCGCGGGGTGCGGGGCCATCGGGAGCAGCGAGGACAGCCGCGCCTCGCACAGCTTCACGAGGGCCTCGTACCCCTCCTTGCCCATCAGCTCGGTCAGCTCGGCCCGGTACGACACGTACACCGGCTCGCCGGCCCCGTGCGCCGAGGTGGCCGAGGTGCACCACCAGTGCAGGTCATGGCCGCCGGGGCCCCAGCCGCGCCGGTCGTACTCGCCGATCGAGACCTGGAGCACGCGCGTGTCGTCGGGCCGGTCGATCCACTCGTAGGTGCGGCGGATCGGCAGCTGCCAGCACACGTCGGGCTTGGTCTCCAGCGGCTCACGCCCCTCGCGCAGCGCCAGGATGTGCAGCGAGCAGCCCACGCCGCCCGCGAAGCCGGGCCGGTTCTGGAAGATGCACGAGCCCTCCCAGCGGCGGGTCTGGCGCTCGCCGTCGTCGTCCTTCTGCACCCAGCCCGAGGTGGTGCCCACGTCGTGGAACTGCCACAGGTCGGGCGTCAGCCGTGCCACGTGCTCGGCCACCCGCTTCTCGTCGTCCTCGTCCGAGAAGTGCGCGCCGAGGGTGCAGCAGCCGTCATCGGCGCGGCCCGCCTGGATGCCCTGGCAGCCGCTGCCGAAGATGCACGTCCAGCGGGAGGTCAGCCACGTCAGGTCGCAGCGGAAGACCTGCTCGTCGTCGGCGGGGTCCGGGAACTCCACCCAGGCCCGGGGGAAGTCGAGGCCCTTCTCGTCGCTGAGGGGAGTGGGCTCGGGCTTCTTGGGCTTTTTGATGATCTTGGACTTGTTGGCCTTCTTCGTATTTGGCACAAACCCAAGCCTAAGCGCCCCTTACTCCACCCAGAATCCTGGCGCACAGTAGCGTTTCCTCGTATGAGACTCGGTGTCCTTGATGTGGGTTCGAACACGGTGCATCTGCTGGTGGTGGACGCGCACCCCGGTGCGCGCCCGCAGCCCGCGCACTCGCACAAGGTGGAACTGCGACTGGCGGAGCTGCTCGACGAGGACGGCGCCGTCACCCCGGACGGCATCGAGCGCCTCCTCGCGGTGATCGGCGATGCCGTGCAGGCCGCCGAGGACAAGGGCTGCGAGGACGTGCTGCCCTTCGCGACCAGCGCGGTGCGCGAGGCCAAGAACGCGGACGAGGTGCTCGCCCGCGTGAAGCTGGAGACGGGCATCGACCTGCCGATCCTCAGCGGCGAGGACGAGGCCCGGCTGACCTTCCTGGCGGCCCGCCGGTGGTTCGGCTGGTCCGCGGGCAAACTGCTGGTCCTGGACATCGGGGGCGGCTCGCTGGAGATCGCGTACGGCATCGACGAGGACCCGGACGCGGCCGTCTCCCTCCCGCTGGGCGCGGGCCGCCTCACCACGGGCTGGCTCCCGGGCGACCCGCCGGACCCCTCGGACATCCGGGCGCTGCGCCGCCACGTACGGGCGCAGATCGCGCGCACGGTCGGCGAGTTCAGCCGCTTCGGGACGCCGGACCACGTGGTGGCGACGTCGAAGACGTTCAAGCAGCTGGCCCGCATCGCGGGCGCGGCCCGCTCGGCGGACGGCCTGTACGTGCAGCGGGACCTGACCCGCAAGTCCCTGGAGGAGTGGGTCCCGCGCCTGGCGGCGATGACCACCTCGCAGCGCTCCGCCCTCCCGGGCGTCTCGGAGGGCCGCGCCGGCCAGCTCCTGGCCGGGGCCCTGGTCGCGGAGGGCGCGATGGACCTCTTCGGGGTGGACGACCTCGAAATCTGCCCCTGGGCCCTCCGTGAGGGCGTCATCCTGCGGCGGCTGGACCACCTGCCGTCGTAGGGGGCTGGGGCTTCGGGGGGTGGGGGCGGTGCTTGTGCTTGTGCCTGTGGTTGTGCCTGTGCCTGTGCCTGTGGTTGTGCCTGTTGGTTGTACGGGTGTGCCGGTCGGGTCGTGTTGCCTGCTGCCTGCTGCCTGCTGCCAGTCGCGTTGCCTGGCTGCCGGTGGTCTGCGGGGCGGTGCCTGCGCTCGGCATCAGAGCGGGTATGGGGGTTCCCGTCAGTCCCATCGTCTCTCCGGTTCGGGCCGGGCCGTCAAGGGCGCTCCCTTCGGTCGCGTCGCTTCGCGATGGCCTTCGGCCACCCTTGACTGCCCGTCCCGCCCCGGAAAGACAGGACTGTCGGGAAGCCCCCAAAAAGGCGGTCACGGGGCAGGGACACGCATGCGGGTCGATCAGCGAGACCCGGGCAGGTGCACGAGGGGGCGACACCGACGCGGGGCCCGTGTGCAGGCCCATTCCGGGTCGGGGGCGGCCCAGCCGTAGTCGGACGACGACCAGATGACGCTCAGGAGCGCGGAGACGGGCCGCGCGCGTCAGATCGCTACGCGCTTCTCGCGTCTCGGCGTCCCCGGGCCGTCTGGGCTGGACGTGAGCCGCCCAAGATCGCTACGTACTCCTCGATGAGGCCTGCGTGTCGGACGACTGGCTGACCCGGTGGCTGGATGCCCGCTCCGTGGCAGCCGTCGCCGCCCGGCAGGGCGACCGCGACCACATGAGGCACTTCATCGCCGCACGCGGTCTGGCACGACACCCAGGAGACCCGCACCGGGGATGTGAACCACCTGGGACAACAGTCGCGGCCGACTGACGACCGGGACCGCCCGGCGGCTCGCCGACGAGCTGCTCGGGCAGGGCACGCTGGATTGGCTGCGGGCCGCCATGGGCGAGAAGCCTTGACCTGTATCGGCCTCTCCCTGGCGCGGGTTTGCTCGTCAGGGGCGGTTCGGCCCCGCACTGTCCTGATCGCGGGCCGCGCCGCCCCCGTGGTCGGGAACGGGGCGAGGTGGTCGTTGTCACGGCGGGGGGCGGCTCGGGGACCGTAACCTGTCCCCGTGGCAAAACCAGTCCGCATTCCGACCGCGAAGGTCGCCCTGTCCACCGCCTCCGTCTACCCGGAGACGACGGCGACCGCCTTCGAGATCGCCGCCCGCCTCGGCTACGACGGCGTCGAGGTCATGGTCTGGACGGACCCGGTCAGCCAGGACATCGACGCCCTGCGGCGGCTGTCGGACTACCACCACGTGCCGATCCTTGCCGTTCACGCGCCTTGTCTGCTGATCACCCAGCGGGTGTGGTCCACCGACCCCTGGACCAAGCTCCAGCGCGCCCAGTCCGCGGCCGAACGCCTCGGGGCGAGCACCGTCGTCGTGCACCCGCCCTTTCGGTGGCAGCGCCAGTACGCCCGCGACTTCGTCAGCGGGATCTGGCGGATGGCCGAGGAGACCGACGTGCGGTTCGCCGTGGAGAACATGTATCCGTGGCGGTACCGCGACCGCGAGATGCTCGCGTACGCGCCCGAGTGGGACGTGACCAAGGACGACTACCGGCACTTCACCGTCGACCTGTCGCACACCGCGACCGCGCGGACCGACGCCGCCGCCATGATCGACCGCATGGGGGAGCGGCTGGCGCACGTGCACCTCGCCGACGGAAACGGTTCGGCGAAGGACGAGCACCTCGTCCCCGGCCGCGGTACGCAGCCGTGCGCGGAGCTGCTGGAGCGGCTCGCCCGGGTCTCCTTCGACGGGCACGTCGTCATCGAGGTCAACACCCGCCGCGCCATGTCCTCCGCGGAGCGTGAGGCCGACCTCGCCGAGGCCCTCGCCTTCACCCGCCTCCACCTCGCGACCACCGCCGCCCCGAGCCCGATCAAGAGCCCCCGCCGATGACCCAGCCCGCCAAGCCCCGCCGCGGCCCCGGCCGCCCCCGCCAGGACGAGACCGACGACGGGCCCGGGACCCAGGAGCGCATCCGGCTCGCCGCCCGCTCCGAGTTCGCCGCGCGCGGCTACGACAAGACCTCCGTACGCGGCATCGCCAAGGCCGCCGGCGTGGACCCGGCGCTGGTCCACCACTACTTCGGCAGCAAGGACGACCTGTTCGCCGCGGCCATCGAGCTGAGCATGGAGCCCGCCCTCGTCGTCCCCGCGGTCCTCGGCGAGGGCCCGGACGGGATCGGTGAGCGGCTGGCCCGCTACTTCCTCGGCATCTGGGAGAACCCGGTCACCCGCGCCCCGCTCCTCGCCGTCATGCGCTCGGCCCTCACCCACGAGGCGGCGGCCAAGGTCCTGCGCGGCCTGGTGCTGCGCCGGGTCCTGGAACGGGTCGCCGCCGACCTCGACGTGCCCGACCCCACCTTCCGCGCCGAGCTCGCCGCCTCCCACATGGTCGGCATCGCGATCCTGCGCTACGTCGTCCAGGTCGAGCCGCTCGCCTCCGCGGACCCGGAGGCCATCGTGGCCCTGGTCGCCCCGACCCTTCAGCGGTACCTGACCGAAGACTGAGCTGGTCGTCCCGCCATCCGGACATCCTGTCCGTATCGCGGGCCCGGGGCGTAGCCTCGTAACTGAGTCATACCTACCGTCGCGGCTGCGCTCGCGCAGCCGCACTCATGGGGAGTGAACCCGATGCCCGAGCTGAGGTCCCGCACCGTCACCCACGGCCGCAACATGGCAGGCGCACGTGCGCTGATGCGCGCCTCGGGCGTAGCGAGCGAGGACATCGGCAAGCCGATCATCGCGGTCGCCAACTCGTTCACCGAGTTCGTGCCCGGCCACACGCACCTGGCCCCGGTCGGCCGGATCGTCTCCGACGCCATCCGCGCCGCGGGCGCCGTTCCGCGCGAGTTCAACACCATCGCGGTCGACGACGGCATCGCCATGGGCCATGCGGGCATGCTGTACTCCCTGCCGTCCCGCGACCTGATCGCGGACAGCGTGGAGTACATGGTCGAGGCGCACTGCGCCGACGCCCTGATCTGCATCTCCAACTGCGACAAGATCACCCCCGGCATGCTGATGGCCGCGATGCGCCTGAACATCCCGGTCGTGTTCGTGTCCGGCGGTCCGATGGAGGCCGGCCAGGCGACGCTGGTGGACGGCACCGTCCGCAAGCTCGACCTGATCGACGCCATGGTCGACGCGTCCAACGAGAACGTCTCCGACGAGGACGTCCTGCGGATCGAGGAGAACGCCTGTCCCACCTGCGGCTCCTGTTCCGGCATGTTCACCGCCAACTCGATGAACTGCCTCGCCGAGGCCATCGGCCTGGCCCTCCCGGGCAACGGCTCCGTCCTCGCCACGCACACCGCCCGCCGCGCCCTGTACGAGAACGCCGGCCGGACCGTCGTCGAGATCACCAAGCGGTACTACGAGCAGGACGACGCCTCGGTGCTGCCGCGCAACATCGCCACCCGCGAGGCCTTCGAGAACGCCATGGCGCTCGACATCGCCATGGGCGGCTCCACGAACACGATCCTGCACCTGCTCGCCGCGGCGCAGGAGGCCGGCCTGGAGTACGACCTCAAGGACATCGACGAGGTCTCCCGCCGCGTCCCGTGCCTGGCCAAGGTCGCCCCGAACGTGGCGCCCGGCGGCACGTACTACATGGAGGACGTCCACCGCGCCGGCGGCATCCCCGCCATCCTCGGCGAGCTGCACCGCGGCGGTCTGCTGAACAAGGACGTCACCACCGTCCACTCCGTGAACCTGGAGGACTGGCTCGGCACGTGGGACGCCCGCTCCGGCACGGCTTCCGAGGAGGCCATGGAGCTGTGGCACGCGGCCCCCGGCTGCAAGCGCTCCGCGACCGCCTTCTCGCAGTCCGAGCGCTGGGAATCCCTGGACCTGGACGCGGAGGGCGGCTGCATCCGCTCCGTTGCCCACGCGTACTCCAAGGACGGCGGCCTCGCCGTGCTGCGCGGCAACATCGCCGAGGACGGCTGCGTCGTGAAGACGGCCGGCGTCGACGAGTCGATCTGGACCTTCGAGGGCCCGGCGGTCGTCTGCGAGTCGCAGGACGAGGCCGTCGACAAGATCCTGCGCAAGGAGGTCAAGGCGGGCGACGTCGTCGTCATCCGCTACGAGGGCCCGCGCGGCGGCCCCGGCATGCAGGAGATGCTCTACCCGACGTCGTTCCTCAAGGGCCGCGGCCTCGGCAAGGTGTGCGCGCTGGTGACGGACGGCCGCTTCTCGGGCGGTACGTCGGGCCTGTCCATCGGCCACGCCTCCCCCGAGGCGGCCTCGGGCGGCACCATCGCCCTGGTCGAGGACGGTGACCGCATCCGCATCGACATCCCCAACCGCAGCATCGACCTGCTGGTCCCGGAGGAGACCCTCGCGGCCCGCCGCGAGGCCCTCGGCGGGGTCTACGCCCCGAAGAACCGCGAACGCCAGGTCTCGGCGGCGCTGCTGGCGTACGCGGCGATGGCGACGAGCGCGGACAAGGGCGCGGTCCGCGACGTGAGCCGCCTCGGCTGAGCCCCGCCCGCCGTCCCCCGGCCCGGCCCCGAACCCGCCCGCCGTGTGCGGGCCCCGGGGCCGGGCCGGGGTCGCATCGCGGGGTTCCCGCCAGGCCCGGCGCGCCGCGCTACCAGCCCGACGGGTTCGTGGACGGCACCGCGAAGAGGGAGCCGTCCGGGGCCGAGGCGTAGACCCGGCCGGCCGAAACCACCGGCGCCGCCAGCGTCGCGGTGAAGAGGTTCCCGGCGTCCCCCATCCGGGGGGCGGTCTGGCCCGCCAGCCGCGCCGTCCTCGCGTCGACGGCCAGCAGCCGCCCGTCCGGCGCCGTCAGGTACACCCGGCCGTCGGCGGACACCGGCCGCGAGGCCACCGCCACGCCCGTCTCCAGTCGCCACTGCTCCTTGCCGGCCCCGACCGCCACCAGCGCGCCCGAGGTGCCGGACACGTACACGACCCCGTCCGCACCCACCGTCGCCTCCGCGTCGAACAGCGGCGCGGCCAACCGCACCCGCTGCGCCGCGCCCCGGCCCGCGGCCTCGACCCGCACCACCGCCGTCGTCTTCGCGGACGCATCGCTGTCCAGCAGGTACAGGCCCTCCGGCGCCGTCCCGACCGGCCGCAGCCGCCCCGGGGCGCGGACCTGCCAGCGCAGCGCTCCGTTCGCCGGATCCACCGCCGCCACCTGCGTCGCCCCGCCGTCGGTCTCGGGCGTCGCCACGTACAGGGCGGCCGCCGGCGCCTCGGCCACCCACCACACCGATCCGGTGCCGCCGATCCGCCGGGTCCACCGGGCCTGGCCGCTCGCCGCGTCCAGCGCGTCGACCTCCCCCGTCGGCCCGACGAGCAGCACCTGCCCGCCGGCGGCCACCGCCCGCATCCCGCCCGTCAGCTTCCGCTTCCAACGCTCCGTACCCGTGCCCGGATCCAGCGCCCGGAGCGTTTCGCTGCCCGGCGCCACGACGAGGACCAGCCCGCCCGCGTGCTGCGGGGCACCGTCCGTCGCCGTCCGGGCGGCCGGGCCGCTCGCCGCCACGGACCACACGGTCGAGCCGTTCGCCGGGTCGATCCGGGCCGCGGCCAGGCCGGGGGCGGCGCAGTACAGGGCTCCCGCCTGCCAGGAACACGCCCCGGGCCCGCCCGCGCCGCCGCCCGCCCTGGCCAGCTGAACGGCCCACGCCGTGACCGGCGTGGGCGCCGCCGCGGCCGTCGACCCGGCCGGCCCGGCCGCGGTCTTCGCCCCTGCCCCGAACTGCAGGTACCCGCCGCCGGCCAGCAGCAGCAGCAGCGCCGCCCCCGCTCCGGCCGCCACCGCCGCCCGCCTGCCCCGCCGCCCCGCGGGCCGCCGCAGGGGGGCTCCGATCCGGTCCCGCCGGTGCGTGGTCTCCCCGGCCCCGGCGGGCCCCGCCTCCACGGGCCGCCGCGGCTGCGGGATGAAGGCCTGGGTGTCCTCGCCCGTCGGGTACGCGATGGCCCGCATCGAGGCGATCAGTTCGTCGGCGGTGGGCCGCTCCGCCGGATCCTTGGCCAGGCAGCGCGCCACGAGGGGCGCGAGCAGCGGCGGCAGCCCCGTCAGATCGGGCTCGCTGTGCACCACCTGGTACGCCACGAGGTAGTGGCTGTCGGAGTCGAAGGGGCCGTGCCCCGTGGCCGCATGGACGAGTACGGCCCCCAGGGCGAACACGTCCGCCGCCGAGCCCACCTCCCGCGGCCGCTGGAACTGCTCGGGCGCCATGAACGGAGGCGTCCCGATCAGCTTCCCGGTCTCCGTCCGCAGATCGCTGTCCGCGGGCCGCGAGATCCCGAAGTCGATGACCCGGACCCCGTCCGGGGCCATCAGCACGTTGCTCGGCTTCAGGTCGCGGTGCACCACCCCCGCCCGGTGGATGTCGCGCAGGGCCTCCGCCAGCCCCGCCGCGAGCCTGCCGAGTTCGGCGGCGTCCAGCACCTGGGCCCGTACGCGCTCGGCGAGCGTCGGGGCGTCGATGAACAGGGTGGCCATCCAGGGCCGTTCGGCATCCGGATCGGCGTCCACGACCGGCGCGGTGAAGGCTCCGCTCACCCGCCGGGCCGCCGCCACCTCCTGCCGGAAGCGGGCCCGGAACTCGGGGTCGACCGCATGCTCGGCGTGCACGATCTTGACGGCGAGTTTCAGCCCCGAGTCCGAGGTGGCCAGGTGGACGACGCCCATGCCGCCGGATCCCAGCACGGACTCCAGCCGGTACTGCCCGGCGTACTCCGGAAACCCCGCGTGATCCGCGCGCAGCGCATGCACCGCTCACCACCCCCGCCGGAGCCTAGTCGATACGCCGTATGAATCTCCAAGGTCCTGCTACCCTGCGCGAGTTGCGCACGGCAACGCCCATGGGGGGAGATTTCACATGCCGGTCGAGAACGATTCCAGCCATATGGAGAGCGTCGCGAGCCTTGCCGAAGGCTCCGGTTTCCAGACCTTCCCGGTCGCTCCCGGCTACCGGTTGAACGTCCGCAGCGGCCCCGGTACCAACTACTCGGTCATCGACACCCTGCCGTACGGCGCCACCGTCACGATCCGCTGCCAGTGTGACGGCACCACCGTGTCGGGCCCGTACGGCACCTCGGACATCTGGGACTGCATCGGCAACGGCCGTTTCGTCTCCGACGCGTACGTGAAGACGGGTAGCGACGGCTACGTGGCCACCCGCTGCGCCTGACCGCACCGCCGGGCCGGGCGGCGCAGTCGGCCGTCTGACACGTGAGACAACCCTGGCCCGGCCCACCCCCCGGTGGATAATCGCCGGTGTGAGCGACGACCAGCGAGACCAGCGAGACCTGCGCGACGCGCGCGACCAGAGCACCGCCGGCCCCCGGCCCGAGCCGATCCGCTTCTTCGGCACCACCTGGGTGCACCACGACGGTGGCTACGCCCTGCGCCGCGTCGCCCTCGCCCTCGGCTCGCTGGTCACCGCCATCGCCGCCGCCGTCTTGCTCCGCCTCTCCTACGAGGGCTTGGAGATCGGCAACGTCGGCCCCTTCCTCAGCATCTCCGTCGTCGTGCTCTTCGCGATCGCCAGCTCCATCGCCTTCGCCAAGACCTGGGAGTCCTTCAGCCGCCGTCCGCGTCCCTCCTCCGACGAGGCCGCCCTCAAGGGGCTGAAGACGATCGGTTTCATCGGCTCCCTCATCGCGTACTTCCTGCGGTGCTTCGTCGAGGCACCGGGCGAGAAGCTGTGCCGTGCCGAGTACGAGCGGGCCACGGCCGAGTACGCCCGCCGCCGCAGCACCCGTACGGGCAACCCGGCCGCGCGCCGCCCGAAGCGCAAGAAGTAATCCCGCACCGCGTTGACGCCCGGCACCCGCAGGAGCATTATTCATCACATGATGAATAACCGGGACCGGATGACCGGCGACCCCGACCGCCCCCCGTCCGCCGCCGTCCACGCCCACGACCTCACCGTCCGCCGCGGCACCGGCCGCCACCCCCGCACCGTCCTCGACGCCATCGCCTTCGACGTCCTCCGCGGCCGCATCACCGGCCTCCTCGGCCCCTCCGGCTGCGGCAAATCCACCCTCATGCGCGCCGTCGTCGGCACCCAGGCCCACGTCACCGGCACCCTCGACGTCCTCGGCCGCCCCGCAGGCCACCCCGCACTGCGCGCCCGCATCGGCTACGTCACCCAGGCCCCCTCCGTCTACGACGACCTCACCGTCCGCCAGAACCTCGACTACTTCGCCGCCGTCCTCGACCCCGGCCGCGCCGCCGCCGACCGCCGCGCCGCCACCGTCACCCGGGCCATCGCCGACGTCGACCTCACCGGCCAGGCCACCGCCCTCGCCGGCAACCTCTCCGGCGGCCAGCGCAGCCGCGTCTCCCTCGCCGTCGCCCTGCTCGGCACGCCCGAACTCCTCGTCCTCGACGAACCCACCGTCGGCCTCGACCCCGTCCTGCGCCGCGACCTGTGGAACCTCTTCCACGACATCGCCACCACCCGCGGCACCACGATCCTCGTCTCCTCCCACGTCATGGACGAGGCCGAGCGCTGTCACGACCTGCTCCTCATGCGCGAAGGCCGGATCCTCGCCCAGGAGACCCCCGACGCCCTGCGCACCCGTACCCACTCCGCCACCGTCGAAGAGGGCTTCCTCCGCCTCGTCGACGAGGCCAACGCCCACGCCCGGGAGCAGACCCGATGAACGCCACCCCCGCCCTTCACGGCGGCCCCGCCATGAAAGGCGCCCCCGCCATGAACGGTGCCCGCACCGCCGCCACCGCCGCCCGCGTCCTGCGCCAGCTGCGCCACGACCCGCGCTCCATCGCGCTGATGATCCTGGTCCCCGTCCTGATGCTCACGCTGCTGCGCTTCGTCTTCGACGGCAGCCCCCGCACCTTCGACGGCATCGGCGCCTCGCTCCTCGGGATCTTCCCGCTCATCACCATGTTCCTGGTGACCTCCATCGCCACCCTCCGCGAACGCACCTCCGGCACCCTCGAACGCCTCCTCGCCATGCCGCTCGGCAAGGGCGACCTGATCGCCGGCTACGCCCTCGCCTTCGGCGCCGTCGCCGTCGTCCAGTCCCTCCTCGCCACCGGGCTCGCCCTGTGGGCCCTCGGCCTCGACGTGGTCGGCTCGCCCTGGCTGCTGCTGCTCGTCGCCCTGCTCGACGCGCTCCTCGGGACCGCTCTCGGGCTGTTCGTCTCGGCCTTCGCGGCCTCCGAATTCCAGGCCGTCCAGTTCATGCCGGCGGTGATCTTCCCCCAGCTCCTGCTCTGCGGCCTCTTCGCACCCCGCGACACCATGCAGCCCGTCCTGGAAGCACTCTCGAACGTCCTGCCCATGTCCTACGCCGTCGACGGCATGACCCAGGTCCTCACCCACACCGACATGACCGCCGACTTCGTCCGCGACGCCGTCGTCGTCGCCGCGTGCGCCCTGCTCGTCCTCGCCCTCGGCGCGGCCACCCTCCGCCGCCGCACTCCCTGACACCCCGCGACCACCCGCCCGCCCGCCTGACCACCCACCGGACAGCAGCCCCCGGCACCCGCCCCCGGTGCGAGGATGATCCCGTACGTCCCCACGTTCGTTCGGCGAGGTGAATCGGGCATGACCCAGACAGTCGCAGTCCTCGGTACCGGCAAGATCGGCGAGGCCCTGCTCAGCGGCATGATCCGCGGCGGTTGGCCCGCCGCGAAACTCCTCGTCACCGCCCGACGCCCGGAACGCGCCGCGGAACTCCGCACCCGCTACGGCGTCGAAGCCGTCAGCAACGCCGAGGCCGCCAAGCGCGCCGACACCCTCATCCTCACCGTCAAGCCCCAGGACATGGGCAAGCTCCTCGAAGAGCTCGCCCCGCACGTCCCCGCCGACCGCCTGGTCATCAGCGGCGCCGCGGGCATCCCCACCTCCTTCTTCGAGGAGCGGCTCGCCCCCGGCACGCCCGTCGTCCGGGTCATGACGAACACCCCCGCCCTCGTCGACGAGGCCATGTCCGTCATCTCGGCCGGCAGCCACGCCACCGCCGAACACCTCGCCCACACCGAAGAGATCTTCGGAGGCGTCGGCAAGACCCTGCGCGTCCCCGAATCCCAGCAGGACGCCGCCACCGCCCTCTCCGGCTCGGGCCCCGCCTACTTCTACTTCCTCGTCGAGGCGATGACCGACGCCGGCATCCTCCTCGGCCTGCCCCGCGCCCAGGCCCACGACCTCATCGTGCAGGCCGCGATCGGCGCCGCCGTGATGCTCCGCGACAGCGGCGAACACCCGGTCAAGCTCCGCGAGGCCGTCACCTCCCCCGCCGGCACCACCATCAACGCGATCGTCGAGCTGGAACGCCACGGCGTACGGGCCGCCCTGATCGCCGCCCTCGAAGCGGCCCGCGACCGCAGCCGCGAGCTCGCCTCCGGCAACAGCTGACCCGGGGGTACGGGGCCCCGCGCGCGGGGCCCCGAACCCGCACCACCGGCTACGGGGCCAGCAGCCCGATGGCCTCGTACGCCCGGTCGACCACCGGCCGCGCCAAGGCCCGCGCCCGCTCGGCACCCTCCCGCAGCACCTTCTCCACTCCAGCCGGATCGGCCGCCAGCTCGGCATGCCGCTCCTGCACCGGCCGCAGCAGCTCCATGACCGCGTCGGCGACATCCCGCTTCAGCGCCCCGTACCCGCCGTACCCCTCGGCGAGAACCGCCGGATCCGCCCCGGTGCACGCGGCGAGGACGTCCAACAGGTTCGCGACCCCGGGCCGCGCGGCACGGTCGTAGACGACGCCGCCGTCCCCGCTGTCGGTCACGGCCCGCATGACCTTCTTCCGAATGGCCTCCGGCTCGTCGAGCAGGAACACCACCCCGGGCCCGGCGCCGCCCGACTTCCCCATCTTGGACGTCGGATCCTGCAAGTCCATGACCCGCGCGGCCACCACCGGGAGGGTCGCCTCCGGCACGGTGAAGGTGGGCCCGTAGCGCTGGTTGAACCGCACCGCCAGGTCCCGCGCCAACTCCACGTGCTGCCGCTGGTCCTCCCCCACGGGCACCTCGTCCGTCCGGTACGCCAGGATGTCGGCGGCCATCAGCACGGGATACGTGAGCAGCGAGAGCCGCACCCCCGCCCCGGAGGCAGCGGCCTGCGCGGCCTTCTCCTTGTACTGGATCATCCGCCGCAGCTCCCCGTCGGTGGCGGTGCACTCCAGCAGGTACGCCAGCCGCGTGTGCTCGTCCACGTGGCTCTGGACGAAGAGGGTGCACTTCTGCGGCGTCAGCCCGGCGGCGAGCAGCAGCGTCGCCGCCTGTCGGCTGAGCCGGCGCACCCGCGCGGGATCGTGCTCGATGGTGAGCGCGTGGAGGTCGACGACGCAGAACAGCGCCTCGTCCGGCTCCTGGTCGGCGGCGACCCACTGCCGTACGGCCCCCAGGTAGTTCCCCAGCGTCAGGTGCCCGGTCGGCTTGATGCCGCTGAAGATCCTCGTCGTCATGTCCGTCTCCCTCTTCGTTCCGCCTGCTGAGTGGCTGTGGTGGGTGCCGCCGCCCGCGGCGACCGAGCCACTCCCGGAGGGGGAGAAACAGAAACGGCCGCCGGGGGCGGCGGCCGTGAGCGCATGTGCTCGCGTGGAAGGTCGGCCGCCGTCAGGCGGCCCACCAGCGAAGGCTGGACGTGAGCGCATGCGTAGTCATGGGGACAGGCTAGCCGTTCGGGTGGCTCCTGTATGGGAGTTGACACACGCTTGCCGGATCCGTAAGGTTCTTCGAGTTGTCCGACGTGAGCGCCGACCTTGGTCGGTCCCCGGACAGCCATTCCGCACTACTCATTCGAACGAACGACTCACTTGGTCGTCTCGTTTTCATGCGTATTTGCGAATGAGGAATCCGTGTCCGAGGACGCAGCCGCCGATTAGGTTCGGGGGCGAGGAATCCGCTACTGTCTCACTCGCCGCAAGGGCCCAACAGCCCGAGCAGCACCGACAGTCGGGGCCGAAAGGGTCTGATAGAGTCGGAATCGCCGGAAAGGGAAAACGCGAAAGCGAAGAACCCGGAAAGCGAGCGGGACGGACTCTGATAGAGTCGGAAACGCAAGAACGAAAGCCCGGAGGAAAGCCCCAGTAAGTGTTACTGAGGGTGAGTACGAAGGAAGCGTCCGTTCCTTGAGAACTCAACAGCGTGCCAAAA
>NZ_JBEZBN010000072.1:0-26920 GCF_040647115.1 Streptomyces sp. NPDC044571 | reverse complement strand
CCACAAAAAACCAACCACCCCCCCACCCCTCTCACCCCATCTCCTGAGGCCCGCGTGGCCCCGGCGGCGGGCAGCGACTTAGACCGGGGGCGCCGCCCCGGCCCGCCCGCCCGGGTGCCTCCGGCCGCGGGCGGGTGGGAAGACCCCGACCCGGCGCGGCGCGCAGGGCGGCAGTACGCGGGGCCGGGGCGCCGTGGGCTCAGATCCGCTCGCGGACCCTGGAGTTCCCGTACGGGCTGTCGTGGTCGGAACCGCTTCCCGAGGAGTCACTGAGCAGGACACCGGCGATCACGAGCACGATCATCAGGATGCTGACGAAGATGCCGACCGCGCCGAGGATGATGCCGGCCAGGGCCATGCCCTCGTTGTCGGCTTCGCCGCGCCGGGCCTTGCCGCGGCCCAAGACGCCGAAGATGACCGCCGGGACGCCGAACAGGAGACCCAGGTAGCAGGTGACCACGCCGATGATGCCGAGGACGAGGGCGGTGATCCCGAACCCGTTGCTCTTCTGCTGCGGGTAGGGATAGCCCGGGTATCCCGGATAGCCCGGATACCCGCCGTAGCCCTGCGGGGCCGGCGGCGGCCCCGGATACGCGTAGCCCGCGGGGTCCGGCTGGGCCGGGTATCCGTACGCGGGCGGCTGCTGCGCCGAAGCCGGCGCGGATATCGGCGCGGGCGCGGGTATCGCCCCGGGCGGCATTTCGGCGCCGGGCATCCCCGCGATCGTGGCCTGGTCGTGCACGCTCGGCGGGCCCGGGGCGGCCTGCGGCCTCCCCGGCTGCGCCGCCGGCCGCTCCGGCGGCGCCCACGGATCCCTCGCCTCGGGGCTCTGGTCGGTCATGCGGCTCCCCCTTCTCGTACGGCCATGCTATGCGCTGCCTGGGACAACCCCGGGGCTGCCTACGATGAAGCCCGATCTGTCCGCACCCCGCGCCCTTCCGGAGGCTTCCCCATGTCCGACCTGACCCCCTTCATCGCGGGGCTGCCCAAGGCGGAACTCCACGTCCACCACGTCGGCTCGGCCTCCCCGCGCATCGTGGCCGAACTGGCCGCCCGCCACCCCGACTCGAAGGTCCCCACCGACCCCGAGGCGCTCGCGGACTACTTCACCTTCACGGACTTCGCGCACTTCATCGAGGTGTACCTGTCCGTCGTGGACCTGGTCCGCACCCCCGACGACGTCCGCACGCTCACCTTCGAAGTCGCCCGCGACATGGCCCGGCAGAACATCCGCTACGCCGAGCTGACCATCACCCCCTACTCGTCCACCCGTCGCGGCATCGACGAGAACGCCTTCATGGAGGCCATCGAGGACGCCCGCAAGGCCGCCGAGGCCGAGCTCGGCGTCATCCTGCGCTGGTGCTTCGACATCCCTGGCGAGGCAGGACTGGAAGCCGCCGCCGAAACCGCCCGCCTCGCCGTGGACCTGCGTCCCGACGGCCTGGTCTCCTTCGGCCTCGGCGGCCCCGAGATCGGGGTCCCGCGGCCGCAGTTCAAGCCGTACTTCGACGCCGCCCGGGCCGCGGGCCTGCACAGCGTGCCGCACGCCGGCGAGACCACCGGCCCGGAGACGATCTGGGACGCCGTCCGCGAGCTCGGCGCAGAGCGCATCGGCCACGGCACGAGTGCCGTCCAGGACCCCGCTCTCCTCGCGTACCTCGCCGAGCACCGCATCGCGCTGGAGGTCTGCCCCACCTCGAACATCGCCACCCGCGCGGTGACCGACCTGGACCGACACCCCGTCAAGGAGATGGTGCGGGCGGGCGTGCTCGTCACCATCAACAGCGACGACCCGCCGATGTTCGGCTCCGACCTCAACAACGAGTACGCGGTCGCCGCCCGGCTCCTCGACCTCGACGAGCGCGGCCTCGCGCAGCTGGCGAAGAACGCGGTCGAAGCCTCCTTCCTGGACGAGGCCGGAAAGGCCAGGATCAAGGAGGAGATCGACACGTACACCGCTGCCTGGTCGGCGCGCTGACGCCTGCGCAGAATGGGGCCATGCGCACCCTGACTGCCGTCGCCCACCGCGGTGATCCCTACCGTGTCCGCGAGAACACCCTGAACTCGATCCGCTCGGCCTTCGCCCGCGGAGCGGACGCGGTCGAGATCGACGTACGGCTGACCCGCGACGGCGAGGCCGTGCTCCTCCACGACGACACGCTCCAGCGGCTGTGGGGCCATGACGTGCGCCTCGACGCCGTCACGGCCCCGCAGCTCAAGGAGTTGACGCAGGGTGGGGTCCCGACCCTGCGCGAGGCCCTGGCGGTGGCCGGCGAGGGGCGGGTGCTGATCGACCTGCCGGGCGCGACGTACGAGTCCGTGCGGACGGTCGTCGGGCAGGTCCGCGAGTGCGGGGCCCGCGAGCGCACGTACTACTGTGCGGGCCCGGTCAGCATGCTGGCCGTACGCGCCGCCGATCCGGGTGCGGAGATCGCGCTGACCTGGACCACGCTGTCCCCGCCGCGCCGGGTGCTGATCGACGCGGTGGCTCCGCGGTGGCTCAACTACCGCTTCGGGCTGGTCAGCCGGGAGTTGACGGACGCGCTCCACCGGGACGGCCTGCTGGTGTCGGCCTGGACGGCGGACACGAAGCGGTCGATGCGCACGGTCATCGAGGCCGGGGCGGACTCCGTGACCACGAACCGCATCGACGCGCTGTCCGCCGTACGGGCCGAGCTCGGCCGGTGATACGCACCCTCGGGGAGCGGATCCGGCGCGCCGATCCGCGCTGGCAGGACCTGGGGCTGACGCTGCTGGTGCAGGGCGCGACGACGATCCCGTTCGTCGTGCCGCGCGATCCGCGCGAGTCCCCGGCCACCTGGGCGGCGTACCTGCTGACGACGCTGATGAACGTGCCGCTGGTGTGGCGGCGGCGGGCGCCGGTGGCGGTCGCCTTCGCGGTGATCGCGGCGGGCTCGCTCTACCGGCTGTCCCTGGACGGTCCGGGGCAGCCGCTGCCGTACGCCGCGCTGATCGCCGTCTACACGATCGCGCTGCTGTGCACGGCGCGGGTGCGCCGCGTCATGGCCGGGGTGGTGACCGTGGTGATCTTCGGTTCGGTCGCCCTCCACACCCAGACCGCCAAGGAGCTGCTGTTCGCCCTGTTCGTGTTCGGGGCGGCCGCCGTGCTCGCGCGGCTGCAGGCCACGCGGCTGGCGTACACGGCGGCGGTGGAGGACCGGGCGGCCCAGCTGGAGCGGGCGAACCGGATCGAGGCGGAGCAGGCCGCGGCGCGCGAACGGGCCAGGATCGCCCGGGAGATGCACGATGTCCTCTCGCACGCGGTCAGCATCATGATCGTGCAGGCGGAGGCCGGTCCGGTGGCGGTTCGGCGGGTCCCCGAGCGGGCGGAGGCCGCCTTCGACGCGATCGCCGAGACCGGGCGGGACGCGATGGCGCAGTTGCGCACGATGCTGGGGGTGCTGCGCACCGAGGAGGCGGCGGCCCCGCGCGCCCCGCAGCCCGGCATCGCGGAGCTGCCGGGACTGCTGGAGCGGGTCCGGGGCAGCGGACTGGAGGTGGCGTACGAGCGGACGGGGGCGGTGCGCGGGCTGCCGGCGGCGCTGGAGGCGACGGTGCACCGGGTGGTGCAGGAGGCGCTGACGAACGTGGTGAAGCACGCCCGGGCATCGCGGGTATCCGTGCGACTGGAGTACCGGCCGCGGGAGTTGAGGGTGGCGGTGGCGGACGACGGGCGGGGAGGCCCGGGTGCCGGAGGGCTCTGCGGCGGGCACGGTCTGATCGGGATCCGGGAGCGGGCGGCGGCGCACGGCGGCAGGGCGGTCTGCGGTCCGGGGCCGGGCGGGCGCGGCTTCCAGGTGGAGCTCTCGCTTGTAACCTCGCCGGAGGAGGTGGGGTGTTGACGATCCGTGTGGTGGTGGCGGACGACCAGGAGCTGGTGCGCAGCGGGTTCGCGATGATCCTGGACGCGCAGGACGACATCGAGGTCGTCGCGGAGGCGGGCGACGGCGCCGCGGCGGTGGCGGCGGTGCGGGAGCTGGCTCCGGACGTGGCGCTGCTGGACATCCGGATGCCGGTGCTGGACGGGATCGAGGCGTGCCGGACGATCACGGCGGGGACCACGTGCCGGACGGTGATGCTGACGACCTTCGACTCGGACGCGTACGTGTACGAGGCGCTGCACGCAGGGGCGAGCGGGTTCCTGCTGAAGGACGTGCGGCGGGACGATCTGGTCCATGCGGTACGGGTGGTGGCGGCGGGCGATTCGCTGCTGGCGCCTTCGGTGGCCCGGCGGCTGATCGAGGAGTACACGGCGGCGACGGCGCGGCCGGCCGCGGCGGCGGGGCTGTCGGCGCAGCGGCTGGAGGTGCTGACGGCCCGGGAGCGGGAGACGCTGCTGCATCTGGGGCGGGGGCTGTCGAACGCGGAGATCGCGGCGGCGCTGGTGGTCAGCGAGCACACGGTGAAGTCGCACGTGGGGAACGTGCTGGCGAAGCTGGGGCTGCGGGACCGGGTCCAGGCGGTCATCTGCGCGTACGAGACGGGCCTGATAGCGGCGGGGACGGTGGGTGGCCCGGAGGTATCTCCCTCTGGGGAGTGAGGTGGGGGCGGTCGGATCCCTCGCACCGGTGAGTTGTCGTACCGGTGAAGATCCCTCTCGCTGGTGATCCGCGCCTGGGGCTGTGACCTGCAGCATTGAGTCATCGGGGGCCGCAGGGGCTCCGGATGGCCCACAGGGGGATCCCGTCATGAAGGTCAGGATGCGCACGCTGATCGCCACCGCTCTGGTACTGGGAGTCGCGGCCGGCCCGGCCGTCGCCCGTGCCGCGCCGGCGTCCGCCGCGCCGCCCGTCCCGGTGTCCGCCGGGGCCGCGCAGCCGGTGTTCCGGTCTCCGCCGGACGCGGCCGCGCTGCGGAAGGCGCTAGCCGGCGCCGGAGCGGGCAGCGAGGACGCCACGGCGGCGCTGGTCCGGGTGGGGGGTACGAGCGGGAGTTGGCAGGGCAGTTCCGGGGTCGCCGACATCCGCACGGGACGGGCGGCGTCGGCACAGGCCCGGTTCCGGGCGGGTTCGGTGACCAAGACGTTCACGGCGGCGGTGGTCCTCCAGTTGGCCGCCGAGGGGAAGGTCGACCTCGACCAGCCGGTGCAGCGGTACCTGCCGGGGCTGCTGCCGCCGGGCCCGGGCGGCTTCGAGCCCGTCTCCGTCCGGCAGTTGCTGAACTACACGAGCGGGATCCGGCCGGCCGACGGCCCGGGGGACTCGTTCGAGGCGCAGTACGCCCACCGCTTCGACATGGTCGACCCGCACGCGCTGATCGCCGATGCAGTGGCCAAGGGGCCGGAGTTCCGGCCGGGCGAGAAGCAGCACTACCTCAACATCGACTACACGGTCCTGGGCGTGCTGATCGAGAAGCTGACGGGGACCACGTACGAGAAGGCCGTGTCCGCCCGGATCCTCGAACCGCTGGGCCTGCACCACACCTCGTTCCCGTCCCCGGCGCAGAACCGCATACCGGGCCCGTACAACCACGGCTACCAGGCGGTGGGACAGTCCGGCGGCCCCACCTCGCTGGTCGATGTCACCGAGTGGAATTCCTGGTCCAACTGGGCCGCGGGGGACCTGATATCGACCACGGCGGATCTGGAGAAGTTCACCGTGGCGCTGTTCTCGGGCCGGCTGGTGCCGAAGGCGCAGCTGGAGGAGATGTTCACGGTGCCTGCGGTGAAGGACTTCGAGAGCGGGGAGGACGCGGCGCAGACGGCGGGTCTGAAGCGGCTCGTGCTGCCCGACGGCACGGTGACGTACGGCAAGACGGGCTCGCGTTACGGCTACAGCACGGTGATCGGCGGGACGCGCGACCTCTCCCGCACGCTGGTCTACTCGGTGAACTCCACGGATGCCAAGGGCCAGGAGATGAACAAGGTGGCGTTCGACATCGTGATGGCCGCATTCACGAAACAGGCATGGCCTCAAGGCGCTTGATCATGCGGCGCAGGACCAGCAGGGGGAGGATTCCGAACACGCCGAACGACATGTCGATCAGGCTCCAGCCGAAGGGGATGCCGCGGATCGGGCCGCAGATCAGGGCCAGCGGGATCACCCCGACGCAGGCGATCATGCCGGCATCGACGATCCAGATGTTGCGGACGGGGTCGCGGTGGACTCCGTAGAAGAACACCGCGATCACGAGGTGGGCGAAGGCGAGCCAGTCGGTTCCGTAGAGGAGGAAGGGGTAGTCCGCATCGGCCTGGTCGAGGCCGGCTCCCACGCGCCGCAGCCACTCGTTCGACAGCAGGGAGTTGGCCCAGTGCAGCTCACTGACGAGAGGGAAGGCCGTGAGCCCGCTGAGGGCCAGGCAGACGGTGAACAGGACCAGCCAGACACGGATCCGCCGTTCGAGGGCGCTTCTCTCGCTCATGGAAGGAGACTACGCCGGTTTCTGAACGCGTTCAGCCAAAATCCTGAACATGTTCAGATCCGTGGCGTGGCGGTGGTCACACCCCGACGAGGGCGTTCCAGCGCGCGGCGAGGGAGCGGCGTTCGGCCGAGGAGATGTCCCGGGCCACCGCGAGGCGTCTGCGCATCTCCTCGTCGGGGAAGATCAGGGGGTTCTCGGCCAGTTCGGCGGTCTCCCTGTCGGCGGAGGCGGCCAGGACCTCGCGGGCGGCCGGCACCGGGCAGACGTAGTTGACGGAGGCGGCGAGCTCCGCGGCCACGTCCGGGGCGTAGTAGTGGTCGATCAGGGCCTCGGCATTGGCCTTGTGCCGGGCGAGGTTGGGGACGAGCAGACTCTCCGCCCACAGCTCGCCGCCCTCCTCGGGAACGACGAACTCGATGTCGGGGTTGTCGGCCTGGAGCTGGACGGCGTCGCCGGAGTAGGCCTGGCAGGCCAGTACGTCACCCTTGCTCAGATCGGAGGTGTAGTCGTTGCCGGTGAAGCGGCGGATGTGCTTCTTCTTCACCATGCGCTCCACCTGGTCGCACATCCGGTGGAAGTCGGACTCGGTCCACCGGGTGACGTCCACGCCGTTGCCCTGCATCAGCAGGGCGAAGGACTCGTCGAGACCGGAGAACAGCGTGACCTTGCCGGCCAGGTCCGGATGCCACAGGTCGCCCACCGACTTGAGCTCCCGGCCCAGGGCCTTGCGGTTGTAGGCGATCCCGGTGATCCCGGACTGCCAGGGCACGGTGTGCACACGGCCCTCGTCGAAGGCGGGCGCGCGCAGCTGCGGGTCGAGGTGCTCGGCCACGTTCGGCTGCGCCGCACGGTCCATCTTCTGCGCCCAGCCCAGGTGGACGAAGCGGGCGGCCATCCAGTCGCTGACCACCACCAGGTCGCGGCCGGTGTCCTGGTGGTTCATCAGCGCCGGGCTGACCTTGCCGAAGAACTCGTCGTTGTCGTTGATCTCCTCGGTGTACCGGACCTCGATCCCGGTGCGCTCCGTGAAGGCGGCCAGCGTCGGGCGGCGCTGCTCGTCCTCCTCGTCGGTGTCGATGTAGAGCGGCCAGTTGGAGAAGGAGACGCTCCGCTCCCGGTCGGAGCGGTCCTGCCCTCCCCGCCGACCCTCGGGGACGTAGGCGGCGGGCACACCGCAGCCGGTGAGGGATGCGGCCGTCAGGCCCGCGACAGCGAGGCCGCGCAGCACCGCGCGGCGGGAAAAGGCGAGTTCAGGCATGGGGAGAGCCTCGGGTACACACGAAGGGACGGGCAATGGACACAGTGTCCACTGCCCGCCCCTTCAAGATCCTCGGGTGCCCGGTGCGGCCGCCCGGAGGGGGATCAGCCGTCGAGCGAGGTCATCACGTGCTTGATGCGGGTGTAGTCCTCGAAGCCGTAGGCGGAGAGGTCCTTGCCGTAACCGGACTTCTTGAAACCGCCGTGGGGCATCTCGGCGACGAGCGGAATGTGGGTGTTGATCCACACGCAGCCGAAGTCGAGGTTCTTGGACATGCGCATCGCGCGGCCGTGGTCCTTGGTCCACACGGAGGAGGCGAGGGCGAACTCGACGCCGTTCGCGTACTCCAGGGCCTGGGCCTCGTCGGCGAAGGACTGGACGGTGATGACGGGGCCGAAGACCTCGTTCTGGATGATCTCGTCGTCCTGCTTCAGGCCGGAGACCACGGTCGGGGCGTAGAAGTAGCCCTTCTCGCCGACCTGGTGGCCGCCCGCCTCGACCTTGGCGTGCGCGGGGAGGCGCTCGATGAAGCCCGCGACCTGCTTGAGCTGGTTCGGGTTGTTCAGCGGGCCGTACAGCACGTCCTCGTCGTCCGGCTGGCCCGTCTTGGTGTCCGCGGCGGCCTTGGCGAGCGCGGAGACGAACTCGTCGTGGATGGACTCGTGCACGAGCACGCGGGTCGCGGCGGTGCAGTCCTGGCCGGCGTTGAAGTAGCCCGCGACCGCGATGTCCTCGACGGCCTTGGCGATGTCGGCGTCCTCGAAGACCACGACGGGGGCCTTTCCGCCGAGCTCCAGGTGGACGCGCTTGACGTCCTTCGAGGCGCTCTCGGCGACCTGCATGCCCGCGCGCACGGAGCCCGTGATGGAGGCCATAGCCGGGGTGCGGTGCTCGACCATGGCCTTGCCGGTCTCGCGGTCACCGCAGATGACGTTGAAGACGCCCTTGGGCAGGATCGAGTCGATGATCTCCGCCATCAGGACGGTGGAGGCCGGGGTGGTGTCCGAGGGCTTGAGCACCACGGTGTTGCCCGCGGCGATGGCGGGGGCGAACTTCCACACGGCCATCATCATCGGGTAGTTCCACGGCGCCACCTGGGCGCATACGCCGACCGGCTCACGGCGGATGATCGAGGTCATCCCGTCCATGTACTCGCCGGCCGAGCGGCCCTCCAGGAGGCGGGCCGCACCCGCGAAGAAGCGGATCTGGTCCACCATCGGGGGCAGCTCCTCGCTGGCCGTCAGACCCAGCGGCTTGCCCGTGTTCTCCGACTCGGCGGCCACGAGCTCGTCCGCGCGCGCCTCGAAGGCGTCCGCGATCTTCAGCAGGGCCTTCTGCCGCTCGGCCGGGATGGTGTCGCGCCAGCCCGGGAAGGCCGCCGCTGCCGCCGCCATGGCGGCATCGACGTCTGCCTGGCCGGAGAGCGGGGCGGTGGCGTACACCTCGCCGGTGGCGGGGTTGACCACCTCGGTGGTCCGCCCGTCGGCGGCGTCCTTGAACTCTCCGCCGATGTAGTTGCGCAGACGACGCAGTTCGGTGGTCACTACAGCCACACTCCTGATCACATGTCCAACGATTGAGACGAATCCCAAGCCTAGCCTCTCGGCGGACGCTTTCGACAGGGCCAGACGCCACCAACTACGAAATCAGTGAGATCCACATGCACAGACAACGGATTTCATCGATTTCGTCTTGCGGAACAGACGACTCCTCGTGCACAGTGAAGTCGTGGTCAGTCGAAGCGCAGATTCCAGGAACAGACAACCGTCCCCTTCGGTCGATGCTGTGTCCCTGGCGATCATCGAGCAACTGCAGGAGGACGGGCGCCGTCCCTACGCGGCGATCGGCAAGGCCGTGGGCCTGTCGGAAGCAGCAGTGCGCCAGCGCGTGCAGAAGCTGCTCGACCAGGGCGTCATGCAGATCGTCGCCGTCACCGACCCGCTCACCGTGGGCCTGCGACGCCAGGCCATGGTCGGCATCAACGTCGAGGGAGACCTCGATCCGGTGGCCGACGCACTGACCCAGATGGCCGAATGCGAGTACGTGGTCATGACCGCGGGCTCGTTCGACCTGATGGTGGAGATCGTCTGCGAGGACGACGACCACCTGCTGGAGACGATCAACAAGAAGATCCGCGCGCTCCCCGGCGTGCGATCCACCGAAAGCTTCGTTTACCTGAAGCTGAAGAAGCAGACCTACATGTGGGGAACTCGATAGCCCGTGAGCCAGGACCTCTCCAAGACCGCGTACGACCACCTGTGGATGCACTTCACCCGCATGTCGTCGTACGAGAACTCCCCCGTCCCCACCATCGTGCGGGGCGAGGGCACCTACATCTTCGACGACAAGGGCAAGCGCTACCTGGACGGTCTCGCCGGACTGTTCGTGGTCAACGCAGGTCACGGCCGTAAGGAACTGGCCGAGGTCGCCTACAAGCAGGCCCAGGAGCTCGCGTTCTTCCCCGTGTGGTCGTACGCGCACCCCAAGGCCGTCGAGCTGGCCGAGCGCCTCGCCGACTACGCCCCCGGTGACCTGAACAAGGTCTTCTTCACCACCGGCGGCGGCGAGGCCGTGGAGACCGCGTGGAAGCTCGCCAAGCAGTACTTCAAGCTGCAGGGCAAGCACACCAAGTACAAGGTCATCTCGCGTGCGGTCGCTTACCACGGCACCCCGCAGGGCGCCCTGTCCATCACCGGCCTGCCGGCCCTGAAGGCCCCCTTCGAGCCGCTGGTCCCCGGCGCGCGCAAGGTGCCGAACACCAACATCTACCGCGCCCCGATCCACGGCGACGACCCCGAGGCCTTCGGCCGCTGGTGCGCCGACCAGATCGAGCAGCAGATCCTCTTCGAGGGCGCCGACACTGTCGCCGCCGTCTTCCTGGAGCCGGTGCAGAACGCCGGAGGCTGCTTCCCGCCGCCGCCCGGGTACTTCCAGCGGGTCCGCGAGATCTGCGACGAGTACGACGTGCTCCTCGTCTCCGACGAGACGATCTGCGCCTTCGGCCGCCTCGGCACGATGTTCGCCTGTGACAAGTTCGGCTACGTCCCGGACATGATCACCTGCGCCAAGGGCATGACCTCGGGCTACTCCCCGATCGGTGCCTGCATCGTCTCGGACCGCATCGCCGAGCCGTTCTACAAGGGCGACAACACCTTCCTGCACGGCTACACCTTCGGCGGACACCCGGTGTCCTCCGCGGTGGCGATCGCCAACCTCGACATCTTCGACAAGGAAGGCCTCAACCAGCACGTGCTGGACAACGAGGACGCCTTCTTCAAGACGCTGCAGAAGCTGCACGACCTGCCGATCGTCGGCGACGTCCGCGGCAACGGCTTCTTCTACGGCATCGAGCTCGTCAAGGACAAGGTCACCAAGGAGTCCTTCACGGACGAGGAGACCGAGCGCGTGCTCTACGGCTTCCTGTCCAAGGCGCTCTTCGACAACGGCCTGTACTGCCGGGCCGACGACCGAGGTGACCCGGTCATCCAGCTGGCCCCGCCGCTGATCGCGGACCAGGGCACCTTCGACGAGATCGAAGGCATCCTGCGCTCGGTGCTCACCGAGGCGTGGACCAAGCTCTAAAGCGCCCGCCCACACGGCCCGGATCCTCCGTTCAGGTGAGAACGAGGGGTCCGGGCCGCGTGCCGTCCGCTTCCGGGACGTTTGTCTCTTTACATCTCAGTGCGGCCCCAGTGACTTCAGCGGGCTCCGCTTCGTTCCCCCGGACGGAGGTGTACGCCATGGTGGCTCCACCGGACAACGCCCCACCGGACAACGACGTCCTCTGGGCACGGTCCGTTCACTACTCCCACAGGGGGTCCCCCCGGACGAAGTCTGGGGGAGGTTCTCCGGGCCTCATCGGGGTCTCGGTCGGCGTCCGCCAGGGCGAGATCCTGGCCTTGACCGGTCCGCGCGGCAGCGGGAAGACGACCTTGCTGCGGTGTCTGACCGGGCAGCTGGTACCCGAGCAGGGCGAGGTCTGGTTCAACAGCGTGCCCGTCCACACCATGGGGGCCCTGGCCCGCGAACGGCTGCGCCGCGACCGCTTCGGGTGGATCGGCCCCGAGCCCCGGCTGCTGCCGGAGCTCACCGTGTGGGAGAACGCCGCCCTGCCCCTGCTGCTCACCGGGGCCTCGCACCGCACCGCCAAACGCGCGGCCTGCGCCTGGCTGGACCGCCTGGACATCAGTGGTCTGGCCCGCAGGCGCCCCGGCGCGCTCACCCGCGCCGAGTCGCAGCGGGTCGCCCTCGCCCGGGCCCTGGTCAACGAGCCGGCGGTGGTCTTCGCCGACGAGCCGACCGCCCCGCTGCACCGGGCCGAGCGCGCCCTGCTGCTGCGGACGCTCACCACCGCGGCCCGCTCCCACGACATCACCGTCCTGCTGGCCACCCACGACGAGGAGACCGCGGCCGTCGCCGACCGCCGCATCGCCCTCCTCGACGGCCGCTCCGCGGGGACCGCGGCCGCCGTCAGCGCCCTCACGGGCCTCGGCGGCCCGCCCGACGACACCCCGGAGGGCCAGGCCGCGTGCTCGCTCTCCGCCTAGCCCGCGGCTCCCGCCCGCTCGTCCAGCTGCGCAGGCTGCTGGTGGCGGGCGCCTGCGCCGGTGCCGGCTTCCTGCTGCTGTACGTGCTCGCCGAAGCCGTGGACCGCCCCGCCGGATCGTTCCCGCGGCTGGTGTGGGCCCTGGTGCCGCTCGCCGTCACCGTGCAGTTCGCGGTCGCCGTCGCCAAGGCCGACCCGGCCACGCGGCCCCGGGAGGGCATGGACGCCGTCGGACTGGGACCCGTACGGCTCACCCTCGTCGCGGCCGTCTCCACCGCCGTCTCCGGGACGCTCGGCAGCGCCCTGGCCCTGGCCGTCTTCCTGCACCTGCGGGGCGAGCTCGCCGGGCTCCCCTTCGACGGGGCCGGAGCCCGGCTGCTGCACGCCGGGCAGCCGCTGCCCCTGGCCGGTGCCCTCACCCTGCTGGCCCTGGTCCCCCTGACCACTGCGGCCGCCACCGTCCTGTCCCTGCGCCCGCGCACCCCGCAGCCCCCGCAGAGCGGGCTGCCGTGGGGCATCGCCCTCACCGCCAGCGGGCTCGCCGTCGAGGCGTACGCGGGCCCGGGGGGCCTCGGCATGGCGGCCGGCTGGGCGCTGACCGCCGTCGGGCTCGCCTTCGCCGGACCCGGTCTGACCTACGCCTGCGGGACCGCCCTCCAGGCCGTCCGCCCGGGGGCGCTGCGGCTGCTGGCCGGGCGGGCCCTCCAGGAGGAGGCGTCCCGGATCGGCCGTCCCCTCGGGGTGCTGTGCGCGGTGGGGTCGGGCGCCCTCACCGCCTCGGCCCTGCGCGCCGCGGGCGACGGCCCCGCCCCGCTCGGTCCGCTGACCGGGGCCGCCGCGGCGCTGGTGGTGCTGTGCGCGGCTGCGACTCTCCTCACAGCGGCGGTGGACGTGCGCCAGTCCCGGGCCGCCACCCGCGCGGCCCTCCTCGACCTGGGGACGGCAGGCGGACTCCTGCGTACGGCGGCCGTGTTGCGGGCGTCGGCGCTGCTGGCCGTGTGCGTGCCGTTCAGCTGGGGTGTGGCGGAGCTGACGTCGCTGGCGCTGACCCGCTGACCCGGCCAGCCCTTAGGGTGGGCCGAATGGTCAACGCAGACATCGAGATCGAGACGCTCGCCGAATTCGACCAGGTCGTGGCCCGCGGCTCGCTCAGCGGCTTCCGGATCCAGTCGGTCAACCTGCTGGAGCGCACCTTCGCCCTGCTGTCGGCCGACACCTCCGCCGCCGTCTTCCTGGGCTGCGCGATGGAGCCCGACGCCGCGGTGAAGGTGCGTGCGGACGGCGCCCTCGTCTTTCCGCCGGTCCCGGACCTGCCGTTCAACCCGTACCGGGGACTGCTCTACACGGCCGACGAGCTGTTCGCGGGGCTCTCCGCCGGCTACGAGGCCACCTCGGACGCCCAGACGTACGCCTGGTTCCAGGAGACCAAGGCGGACGGCGACGTCTTCTCCTCGATGCTGCGCTCGGTGCACGACGACGCCATCTCCGACGCCCTCGACGAGCACCTCGCCGGCATCCGGGTCGTCGGTGTCATGGGCGGCCACGCCATGGCGCGCGGCGGCGCCGACTACCGGGGCGCGGCGGAGCTGGGCCGGGCGCTGTCCCGCTCCGGGCTCACGGTGGCCACCGGCGGCGGCCCGGGCGCGATGGAGGCGGCCAACCTCGGCGCCTACCTGGCCCCCGCCCCGGACGACGCCCTGCCCGAGGCACTGGAGCTGCTGTCCAAGGCGCCCTCCTTCGCGCCCTCCGTCTCCGACTGGGCGCGGGCGGCGTTCGCCGTACGCGAGCGCTGGCCAGCGGGCGGCGACTCGGTGGGGATCCCGACCTGGTTCTACGGGCACGAGCCGCCGAACGCCTTCGCGGGCCACATCGCCAAGTACTTCGCGAACGCCACCCGGGAGGACGGGCTGCTCGCCCGGTCCACGGCGGGCGTGGTCTTCCTGCCGGGCGCGGCCGGCACCGTGCAGGAGATCTTCGACAACGCGACGCCGAACTACTACGCCTCGCGCGGCGAGCCGACCCCGATGGTGCTGGTCGGACGGACGCACTGGACCGAGCTCCTGCCCGCCTGGCCCCTGCTCCGGGCCCTGGCGCGCGGCCGTGCGATGGAGTCGCGGATCGCGCTGGTCGACTCGGTGGACGAGGTCCCGGCGGCGCTCGCCGCCATGGGCTGACGCGCCTGCGGGCAATACGCCGGCGTCTCCAGGCAACGTCCGGCGTGGTTCTCGCGTCTGGCAGAGGTAACGCACTACCAGACGTGAACGGAGCCCCCGGTGCTCATAGGCCTGCTGACCGCTGTCGCGGCGTCCATCTGCTACGGCACGGGATCCGTCCTGCAAGCCGTGGGCTCGCGCAGGGCCGCCCGGGGGACCCCGGCCGACGCCGGGACGACCGCGCACGGCGGCCCGAACCTGTCCTCCACCGCGAAGGCCGCACTGACCTGGGAGTTCATCGTCGGCACCGTCTTGGACTTCGTGGGCTTCGGGCTGGGCGCCCTGGCGGCCCGGCTGCTGCCGCTGTTCCTCTCCCAGACGGTGATCAGCGCCAACCTGGTGATCACGGCCGTGCTCAGCGTCAGGATGCTGGGCATCCGGCTCACCCGCAAGGAGTGGGCCTCGATCGGGACGGTGTGCGCGGCGCTGGTGCTGCTGGCGACGGCGGCGGGCCACGAGGGCGGCCACCACGCCCCCGCGGCCACGCACTGGTGGCTGTTCGCCGTGACCCTGCTGATCATCGCGGGCGGCACGGTGGCCGTACGGCTGCTGGGCGGCCGGGCCGCCATCCTGGCGGGTCTGCTGTCGGGCCTGGCCTTCGGCGCACTGGGCGTCGGGGTCCGGATCCTGGACGGCATCGACCCCTTCGACCTCGGCACCCTGCTCGCGGACCCGGCCCTCTACGCCATCCTGCTGGCCGGTGTCGGCGGCATGTACCTGCACACGGTGGCCCTGCAGATCGGCTCGGTGAACGGGGCGACGGCCGCACTGGTCGTCGGCGAGACCGTCCTGCCGGGTGCGATCGGCGTCCTCTGGTTGGGCGACGCCTCCCGGCCGGGCCTCGCCTGGCTGGCCGTACTCGGCTTCGTCCTCGCCGTGGCCGGGGCCGTCGCCGTGGCCTGGTACGGGAACCACGAAGCCCCCGAGGCCGAGGCCGCCCCGGCGCCCGAGCCGGTGTCCGTCCGCTAGCCCCCTCACCGTTTTCCGGCCGGCGGGCACCGCGCGGCGGGCCCCCGCGGGGCCGCCTACGGTGGGGGCATGGACCCCCGCCGCGACCGGGTGGCGACGGTCTGCTTCGTGGCGGGCTCCGTGCTCGCCGGGGGCAACGCCGTCGGCATCCGGCTCTGCGTCCGCGAGCTCGACGCCCTGTGGAGCGCCGCCCTGCGGTTCGGCGCGGCGGCCCTGCTGCTGGCCCTGGTCATGACCGCGCGGCGCCTCCCGTGGCCGCGCGGCAGGGCACTGGCCGGGGCGGTGCTCTTCGGGCTGCTGAACTTCGGCCTCACCTTCGCGCTGACCTACTACGCCCTGGAGGACATCCACGCGGGGCTGGGCCAGACGGTGCTCGCCCTGGTGCCGCTGGTCACCCTGCTGCTCTCCGTGCTGCAGGGGCAGGAACGGCTGCGCGCGGTGGCACTCCTCGGCACGCTGTGCGCCGTCGCCGGGGTCGCGGTGATCTCCCGGGCTCCGCTTCAGGGCTCGGCTCCGCCGTCCGCGTTCCTGGCCCTGCTCGGCGCCGTGCTGTGCTTCGCCCAGGCGGCCGTCCTGGTGGAGCGGCTCCCGAAGGTCCATCCGGTGGCGATGAACGCCGTCGGAATGGCGGCGGGCGCCGTCGCCCTGTTCGCGGGCTCCCGCCTCGCGGGCGACCGCTGGGTGCTGCCGGAGCGGGCCACCACCTGGTGGTCGCTGGCGTATCTGGTGGTGGCGGGCTCGATCCTGGTCTTCGTGAGCTACCTGCTGGTGATCCAGCGCTGGGGCGCGTCACGGGCCGCGTACGCCTTCGTGGTGGTCCCGGTCGTCACGATCGTGGCCTCGGCCTGGCTGGACGACGAACCGCTCACGCCCACACTGCTGCTGGGAACCCCGCTGATCCTCGCCGGGGTCTACCTGGGAGCCCTGCGCCGCCGACCCGCCCCCGCGGCTACGGCGGCGGGAGGACGACCACCTCGGACGGGGTGAAGGACACCGCCACCCGCTCACCCACCGCCGGAGCGCCGTCCAGCCCGCACTCGGCCTCCAGCTCCGGGCCCGACTCCGGCCGCAGCCGCAGCGCGACGTGGGTGCCGCGGAAGGTACGGGACAGCACCTCGCAGGGCAGGCCGTCACCGACGAGGACGACCCCGGCCGGGCGGACCAGCAGTCGCCGCTCCCCCTCGGGGGCTCCCGCCGGAACCGGGACCTTGCCCCAGGCGGTATCCGCGGCGCCGCCCGACACCGTCGCCGGGACCACGTTCTCGAAGCCCAGGAACCGGGCCACGAACTCCGAAGCCGGCCGCTGCCAGACCTCCAGCGGGGTCCCCGCCTGGGCGATCCGCCCGTCCCGCATCACCACCACCCGGTCGGCCAGGGCGAACGCCTCCCCCTGGTCGTGCGTGACGGCCAGCACCGTGGTCCCCAGCCGGGAGAAGAGCTCCCGCAGCTCCACCACCAGCCGCTCGCGCAGCCCCCGGTCCAGCTGCCCCAGCGGTTCGTCCAGCATCAGCAGCCGCGGCGAGGGGGCCAGCGCCCGCGCCAGGGCGACCCGCTGCTGCTCACCGCCCGACAGCGAGGACACCGACCGGCGCTGGGCTCCGGGCAGGCCGACCAGCTCCAGCAGCTCGGCGACCCGGTCCCCGTACGCGGCGGCGCGTGCCGAGCCCCGCATCCGCAGGCCGAACGCCACGTTCCCGGCGACGTCGCGGTGGGGGAACAACTGGTGGTCCTGGAACATGAGCCCCACCCCGCGCCGGTGCACCGGCACCCGCTCCTGGTCCGCTCCGCCGAGCAGGACCCGACCGGCCGATACCGGCTGGAGCCCGGCGACGACCCGCAGCAGCGTGGACTTGCCGCTGCCGCTCGGCCCCAGCACGCACACGGTCTCGTGCTCGGCGACCCGGAGGTCCACGGAGTCGACGACGGCGCGCTCGCCGAAGCGGACCGTGACCCCGGCCAGTTCGAGCAACGTCATCAGAACTCCCCTGCGGTCGAGGTCTTGTCGGGTCGCAGCCGCTCCAGCACCAGCAGCGACACCGCACACACCAGCATCAGAATCGTGCTCAGGGCCATCGCCTGCCCGTAGTTCAGCTCACCGGCGCGCCCCAGCAGCCGTGCCACGGCCACCGGCAGGGTCGGACGGTCCGGCCGGGCGATGAACACGGTCGCCCCGAACTCCCCCAGCGAGACCGCGAAGGCGAACCCGGCCGCGATCAGCAGCGCCCGCCGCACCAGCGGCAGGTCCACCTCCCGCCAGGCCCGCAGCGGAGACGCCCCGAGCACGGCGGCGGCCTCGCGCAGCCGCACGTCCACGGCTCGCAGCACGGGCAGCATGGTCCGTACGACGAACGGCACCCCCACCAGCGCCTGCGCGAGCGGCACCAGGATCCACGAGGTCCGCAGATCGAGCGGCGGCTCGTCCAAGGTGATCAGGAACCCGAAGCCCACCGTCACCGCGGACACCCCGAGGGGCAGCATCAGCAGCGCGTCGAACCCGCGCACGAACCGGCCTCCGCGCCGGGTGAGCGCCGCCGCCGCGAGCCCCCCGATCAGCACGGCGATGGCGGTGGCGGCCAGCGCGTACTGGAGGGAGTTCCCGATCGCCTCCAACGGCGGGACGAGGAAGGTGCCGCCGCTCGCGTCCTGCAGCGCCCGGTAGAAGCCCGTCCCGTACCCGCCGGGCGCGTCGAAGGACCGCTCGACCAGCACGCCCAGCGGCAGCACGATCAGCAGCGCCACCGTCGCCAGCACCGCGCCCAGCAGCGCCCGCTGCGCCAGGCCGCGGGGGCGGTGCGCGGTCCGCGCCGGGTCCACCATCCGCAGGGCCGTCTCCCGTCTGCGCACGGTCCAGGCGTGCACGGCGAGGACGGCCCCGACCGCAGCGAACTGCACCATCGTCAGGACGGCGGCCGTGGGCAGGTCCAGCAGCTGCGCCGTCTGCCGGTAGACCTCCACCTCCAGCGTGGAGTACGAGGGGCCGCCCAGGATCTGCACGACGCCGAAGGAGGTGAAGGTGAACAGGAAGACCATGAGCGCGGCGGCGGCCACGGCGGGCCCCAGCGCGGGCAGCGTCACCTGCCGCCAGGCCGTGAACCGGCCGGCGCCCAGCACCCGGGCGGCCTCCTCCTGGCGCGGGTCGAGCTGCGCCCACAGCCCGCCCACCGTCCGGACGACGACGGCGTAGTTGAAGAAGACGTGGGCGAGCAGGATCGCCCAGACCGTGGTGTCCAGCCGGACGCCCCACAGTTCGTCCAGCAGCCCGCCCCGCCCGACCAGCGCCAGGAAGGCCGTGCCGACGACCACGGTCGGCAGCACGAACGGGACGGTGACCAGCGCCCGCAGCAGCTGTTTGCCGGGGAACTCGAAGCGTGCGAAGACGTACGCGCCGGGGAGCGCGACCAGCAGCGTGAGGGCCGTGGACGCGAGCGCCTGCCAGGTGGTGAACCAGAGCACGTCGGCGATGTCGGGCCGGGCCAGCACCTCGCCGATCCGGCCGAGCTGCCAGCCCTCGTCGGTCTTGACCCCGCGGCCGACGATCGCGACCACGGGATAGGCGAAGAACAGGCCGAAGAAGACGAGGGGCACGGCCATCAGGGCGAGTCTGACGGCCGTACCGCGTACGCCCTCCTGTGCAGGAGCGCTCTCGCGTCCTACTTCACGACCAGCGAGGACCATGTCCTGACCCACTGCTCACGGTTCTTGGCGATGGTGTCCGGAGCGACGTTCTCCGGCTTCTCGACCACCACGCCGTGCTTCGTGAACAGCTCCGGCAGCTTCGCGTCCTTGACCACCGGGTTCACGAACATCTGGAGCGGCATGTCCTCCTGGAACTTCTTGCCGACGAGGAAGTCGATGAGCGCCTTGCCGCCCTCCTCGTTCTTCGCTCCCTTCAGCAGGCCGGCGAACTCGACCTGGCGGAAGCAGGTGCCGGTCGCCACGCCCGTCGGGGCCTCGGCCGGCTGCGGGTCGGAGTAGAGGACCTCGACCGGCGGGCTGGAGGCGTAGGAGACGACCAGCGGGCGGTCGCCCTTGGCCTTCTTGCCGCCCGCGGAGCCCGAGAAGCGCTCGTTGTAGGCCTGCTCCCAGCCGTCGACGACCTCGACGCCGTTGGCCTTGAGCTTGCTCCAGTAGTCCTTCCAGCCGTCTTCGCCGTACTTGCCGACGGAGGCGAGCAGGAAGCCGAGCCCGGGCGAGGAGGTCGCCGCGTTCTCGGTGACCAGCAGGTTCTTGTACTCCGGCTTGACCAGGTCGTCCAGCGTCTGCGGCGGGGCGATCTTCTTGTCGGCGAAGTACGCCTTGTCGTAGTTGACGCAGATGTCGCCGGAGTCCACCGGGGTGACCCGGTGCTCCTTGTCGAGCATGTACTCCGGCTTGACCTCGCCCAGGCCCTTGGCCTCGTACGGGGTGAAGATGCCGTTGTCGAGCGCCCGCGAGAGCAGCGTGTTGTCGACGCCGAAGAAGACGTCGCCGCGCGGGGAGCCCTTGGTCAGGATCTCCTGGTTGAGCGCGGCGCCCGCGTCCCCCGACTTCAGGACCTTCACGGTGTAGCCGCTCTGCTGCTCGAACTCCTTGAGGACCGCTTCGGTCACGTTGAAGGAGTCGTGCGAGACGAGGGTGACGGTCTTGGACTTCGGCGCGCTGCTCGTGCCGCCGGCCGCCGGCTTGTCCTTCGCGTCGCTGCCGCAGGCGCTGAGCGCCGTGACGCCGAGCGCGGCCGCGAGCACGGTGCCCGCGATCTTCCTGGTGGTGCTCACTGGTGTATTCCTCCTGGGATGACCAGGAGAAGACGCGGCCCTGCCCGGCGCTCTGTCGAGCGCACGCCGGGCAGGGCGCAACAGCTTGAGTGATGACCGAACTTCCTACCCCGAATGACCGGGGCGAGGTTCAGAGGGTCTGCGGATGACGGTTACCGCACTCTCAGCGCTGTGGCGCTCCCCTGTCGGAATATGCAATTGGTTCGGCCACAGGGTACCCCGTGGCCGATTCCGGCCGACCGGAGCCGGAACCCAGGGCTCCGGTCAGCGCTCCGGTCCGGTCAGCGCTCCGAGGCCGCGAGCTGGCCGCAGGCGCCGTCGATCTCCTGACCGCGGGTGTCACGTACGGTCACCGGCACGCCGTGGCGGGCGATGGCCTCCACGAAGGCCTTCTCGTCCTCGGGACGCGAGGCCGTCCACTTCGAGCCGGGCGTCGGGTTCAGCGGGATCAGGTTGACGTGGACGCGCTTGCCCTTGAGCAGCCGGCCGAGCAGGTCTCCCCGCCAGGCCTGGTCGTTGATGTCGCGGATGAGGGCGTACTCGATCGAGATCCGGCGGCCCGACTTCTCGGCGTACTCCCAGGCGGCGTCGAGGACCTCGCGGACCTTCCAGCGGGTGTTCACGGGGACGAGGGTGTCGCGGAGCTCGTCGTCCGGGGCGTGCAGCGAGACCGCGAGGCGGCACTTGAAGCCCTCGTCGGCGAACCGCAGCATCGCCGGGACCAGGCCCACGGTGGAGACGGTGATGCCGCGCTGCGACAGGCCCAGGCCGTCGGGCTCGGGGTCGGTCAGGCGGCGGATGGCGCCGACGACCCGCTTGTAGTTGGCCAGCGGCTCGCCCATGCCCATGAAGACGATGTTCGACAGCCGGGCCGGGCCACCGGGGACCTCCCCGTCGCGCAGCGCGCGCATGCCGTCGACGATCTGGTGGACGATCTCCGCGGTGGAGAGGTTGCGGTCCAGGCCGGCCTGGCCGGTGGCGCAGAACGGGCAGTTCATACCGCAGCCGGCCTGCGAGGAGATGCACATGGTGACCCGGTCGGGGTAGCGCATCAGCACCGACTCGACGAGCGTGCCGTCGTGCAGCTTCCACAGGGTCTTGCGGGTGGTGTCGTCGTCGCACGAGATGTGCCGCACCACGTTCATCAGCTCGGGCAGCAGCTCCTGCTGGAGCTTCTCGCGGGAACCAGCGGGGATGTCCGTCCACTGCGCCGGGTCGTGCGCGTAGCGGGCGAAGTAGTGCTGCGAGAGCTGCTTGGCCCGGAACGGCTTCTCACCGATCGCGGCGACCGCCTCGCGCCGCTCCTCGGGGGTGAGGTCGGCGAGATGCCGGGGCGGCTTCTTGGCTCCACGGGGGGCGACGAAGGTGAGCTCTCCCGGGACGGGGCGGGCCATGGCAGGTACTCCTCGTAAGACGAAAGGCGCGCCGCAGAAGCAGCGCGCCTTTCAAGGGTAACCGCCCCGCCGGGGTTCAGCCGGTGCCGACGAAGGCCGCCAGCAGCAGCCACACCACCGGGGCGGTCGGCAGCAGGGAGTCGAGCCGGTCCATGATGCCTCCGTGACCCGGCAGCAGGGTGCCCATGTCCTTGATGCCCAGGTCCCGCTTGATCATCGACTCGCCGAGGTCGCCGAGCGTGGCGCTCACCGCGACGGCGAGCCCCAGCAGCAGGCCCTGCCACCAGGCGCCGCCGTCGATCAGGAACTCCATGCACAGGGCGCCGGCCGCCATCGCGAAGGTCACAGCGCCGAACAGACCCTCGCGGGTCTTCCCGGGGCTGATGCGCGGCGCGAGCTTGGTCTTGCCGAAGCGCCAGCCCACCGCGTAGGCCCCGGTGTCGCTGACCACGGTCAGCAGCAGGAAGGTGATCACCCGCTGCGGGCCGTCGTCCGCGGTGAGGAGCATCGCGACGAAGGTGGCCAGGAACGGCACGTAGAACGCCGCGAAGACGCCCGCCGTGACGTCCTTGAGGTAGTCCTCCGGCGGCTCCGTCATCCGCCAGACCAGGACCGCCAGCGCGGTCAGGGCCATGGCCACCCAGGCGCCCTCGGCCCCGCGGACGTATCCGGCGATGACCATGGCGGCGCCGCCGATCGCCAGCGGGACGAGCGGCGCCTTGATGCCCTTCCTCTCCTGGAGCCGGGAGGTGAGCTCCCACAGGCCCACGACGACCGCCACGACGATGACGCCGACGAAGACGGCCTTGACGACGAACAGCGAAGCGGCGATCACCGCGCCGAGGCCGACGCCGACCCCTATGGCGGCACGCAGATCCCGCCCCGCCCGCTTCTTCGGCGGCGGGGAGTCACTGTGCGGTGCCTGCGAAGGCGGAGGCGGGGGGCTGGGCATGGGCTCCTGCGGCGGCATCTCGGCGCGGAACGGGGGGCCGCCGTCGGCGGCGGCCCCCCGGTCGCGTGCTTCCCGGTCGTCGAAGTCACGGCCGGCGGCATCGGGAACGATGGGCATGGGCCGAGTGTGGGGGCCCACCAGCGCATCGTATGCGGGACCCGCCGGAACCGGCTCCGTGGCCCAGGGAGAGTCGTTCATCAGACTTCGAGGAGCTCGGCTTCCTTGTGCTTGAGCAGCTCGTCCACCTGCGCGACGTACTTCGCGGTGGTGTCGTCGAGCTCCTTCTCCGCGCGGCGCACCTCGTCCTCGCCGGACTCCTTGTCCTTGACGAGCTTGTCGAGGGCGTCCTTCGCCTTGCGGCGGATGGAGCGGATCGAGACCTTGGAGTCCTCGGCCTTGGTCCGCGCGACCTTGATGTACTCCTTGCGGCGGTCCTGCGTCAGCTCGGGGAAGGTCACCCGGATGATGTTGCCGTCGTTGCTGGGGTTGACCCCCAGGTCGGAGTCGCGGATGGCCTGCTCGATGTTGCGCAGGGCGCTCTTGTCGAACGGGGTCACCACGGCCATGCGCGGCTCGGGCACCGAGAAGGACGCGAGCTGGTTGATGGGGGTGATGGCGCCGTAGTAGTCCGCCACGATCTTGTTGAACATCGCCGGGTGCGCACGACCGGTGCGGATCGCGGCGAAGTCTTCCTTGGCGACGACGACGGCCTTCTCCATCTTCTCCTCGGCCTCGAGGAGGATTTCTTCGATCACCACGTGCTCCTGCATGTCTTGAATGGATGGTTCAGGCGGGCGGGGCGAGCCCGGCCGCGTAGGGCCGGGCCCGGCGGCGGACTGCTCAGGCCCGGGTTCCCTGGTCGCTGACGAGCGTGCCGATCTTCTCACCCTTGACGGCGCGGGCGATATTGCCCTCGGCGAGCAGTTCGAAGACGAGGATCGGCAGCTTGTTGTCACGGCACAGCGTGATCGCGGTGGCGTCGGCGACCTTGAGGTCGCGGGAGAGCACCTCGCTGTACTCCAGCGCGTCGAACTTCACCGCGTCGGGGTTCTTCTTGGGGTCGGAGTCGTAGACGCCGTCGACGCCGTTCTTGCCCATGAGCAGGGCCTCGGCGTCGATCTCCAAGGCGCGCTGGGCGGCCGTGGTGTCGGTGGAGAAGTACGGCATGCCCATACCGGCGCCGAAGATGACGACGCGGCCCTTCTCCAGGTGGCGCACGGCGCGCAGCGGGATGTACGGCTCCGCGACCTGGCCCATGGTGATGGCCGTCTGCACACGGGAGTCGATGCCTTCCTTCTCCAGGAAGTCCTGGAGGGCGAGGCAGTTCATGACGGTGCCGAGCATGCCCATGTAGTCGGACCGGGCGCGGTCCATGCCGCGCTGCTGGAGTTCGGCGCCGCGGAAGAAGTTGCCGCCGCCGATCACGACGGCGATCTCCGCGCCGTCGCGGACCACCGCGGCGATCTCGCGGGCGATGGCATGGACGACGTCGGGGTCGACGCCCAGTCCTCCGCCGCCGGAGAAGGCCTCGCCGGACAGCTTCAGCATGAAGCGGCGGCCCTTCTTGTCGTGGTCGCTCTTGTCGTCGGAAGCGGTGTGGGGGTCCACGCCCTGATTCATGGAGATCTCCTCGTGCACATACGAAGAAGGCCATTGCCGGTGGGTCCTCGCGGTTCCCTCTGCGGCAATGGCCTCCTCGTCAGATCTGCGGTCGTTCCGCGCGCACGCGGACGACTGCTTCAGACCCTACCGGGGTCCGGTGTCCGTCGTTGTACGGACGGACTCAGATGCCGACCTTGATGCGCGAGAAGCGCTTCAGGGTGACACCGGCCTCGTCCAGGACCTTCTGGACGGACTTCTTGTTGTCCAGGGCGTACGGCTGGCCGAGGAGGGTGGCCTCCTTGAAGAAGCCGTTGACGCGACCCTCGACGATCTTGGCGATGGCAGCCTCGGGCTTGCCCTCCGCGCGGGTGACCTCTTCGGCGATGCGGCGCTCGGACTCGACCTTCTCGGCCGGGACGTCCTCGGCGGAGAGCCACTGCGGGGCGAACGCGGCGATGTGCTGCGCGACGCCGCGGGCGACCTCGGCGTTCTCCTTGTCGAGCTCGACCAGGACACCGATCTGGAACGGCAGGTCGGGCATGGTGCGGTGCATGTACGCCGTGACGTAACCGCCGGTGAACTGCGCGAAGCGGTCCAGGACGATCTTCTCGCCGAGGTTGGCGTTCGCCTCGTCGACGAAGGCGGTGACGGTCTTGCCGGGCTCGATCTCGGAGGCGAGCAGCGCCTCGATGTCGGCCGGGGAGGTGGCGGCGACGTGCGCGGCCAGCTGGTTGGCGACGGCCAGGAACTTCTCGCCCTTGGCGACGAAGTCCGTCTCGCACTTCAGCTCGACGATGACACCGGAGGTGTTGTCGTCGGCGATCAGGGAGACGACGGCACCGTTCTCGGCAGAACGGCCCTCGCGCTTGGCGACGCCCTTCTGGCCCTTGATGCGGAGGGCTTCCTGGGCCTTCTCGACGTCACCGTCGGCCTCGACCAGCGCGTTCTTGCAGTCCAGCATGCCGGCGCCGGTGAGCTCGCGGAGCTTCTTGACGTCAGCGGCGGTGTAGTTCGCCATGAGTCTGTGATTCTCTCTCGAAGTCGTAGATCTACGGGTGAACGGCGGAGGAGGCGCGCTCGTGGCGCGGCTCCCCCGCCGTCATCGTCCGTGCTGCGAGTGCCCGGCGCGTGAACGCCGGGCGCTCTCAGTGGGTCAGGCCTGCTCGGCGTCGGCGGCCGGCGCCTCGGCGGCGGGAGCCTCGGCAGCGGGAGCCTCGGCGGGGGCCTCGGCAGCGGCCTCGGCCGGGGCGGCCTCGGCGTCGGCCTTCTTCTCGCCCTCAAGCAGGTCGCGCTCCCACTCGGCGAGCGGCTCGGCGGCGGCCTTCTCGCCCGGCTTCGAGTCACCGGTCGCAGCGCCGGACCGGGCGATGAGGCCCTCGGCGACGGCGTCGGCGATCACGCGGGTGAGCAGGGTGACGGAGCGGATCGCGTCGTCGTTGCCCGGGATCTTGTAGTCGACCTCGTCGGGGTCGCAGTTGGTGTCGAGGATCGCGACGACCGGGATGTGGAGCTTGCGCGCCTCACCGACGGCGATGTGCTCCTTCTTGGTGTCGACGATCCAGACGGCGCTGGGGACCTTCGACATCTCGCGGATACCACCGAGGGTCTTCTCCAGCTTGGCCTTCTCGCGGGAGAGGACCAGGAGCTCCTTCTTGGTGAGACCCGAGGCGGCGACGTCCTCGAAGTCGATCGCCTCAAGCTCCTTCAGACGCTGGAGGCGCTTGTAGACGGTGGAGAAGTTGGTGAGCATGCCACCCAGCCAGCGCTGGTTGACGTACGGCATGCCGACGCGCGTCGCCTGCTCGGCGATGGCCTCCTGGGCCTGCTTCTTCGTACCGACGAACATGATGGAGCCGCCGTGGGCAACGGTCTCCTTGACGAACTCGTAGGCGCGGTCGATGTACGACAGCGACTGGAGCAGGTCGATGATGTAGATGCCGTTGCGCTCGGTGAAGATGAAGCGCTTCATCTTCGGGTTCCAGCGACGGGTCTGGTGACCGAAGTGGACGCCGCTCTCCAGCAGCTCCCGCATCGTTACGACGGCCATGGCCATCTCCTTGGTTTTCTCGGTTCTGGTTCCTGACGCCCCGACGCGCCCTGCCCCCGAAAGGGGACCGAGAGGCGCTCGCACCCTGCCTGAGCGGCTGGTGCTGGGGCGTGCGAAGTCGACCCGGTGACCCGGATCGCCACAAGAAGTGTACGGGACCGGGCGGTATGCCAGGTGACGCCGTTGTCCACACCCGGCCTTCCGTCCACAGCCCCGGGCCCCGCCGCGCGGTGCGCGGGATCCTTCGGACCATGACGACTCTGCTGCTCACGCTGCTGCTGACCCTGGCACAGGCGCTCGCGCCGGGGGCCCGCCCGCTGCCGCCCCCACTGGTGGTGGCCCGCTGGTGGGACCCGCCGCCGACCCCGTACGCGGCGGGCCACCGCGGGGTGGATCTGGCCGCCCCGGTGGGGGCGGAGCTCCGCGCCGTGGGCCCGGGCCGGGTCCACTACGCGGGGCTGGTCGCCGGGCGCGGGGTGCTGTCTCTGACCCTCCCGGGCGGCCTGCGCACGACGTACGAACCGATCCGGCCGCTCGTGTCGGAGGGCGAGCAGGTCACGGCGGGCCAGGTCGTGGCCGTACTGACGGAGGGCTCCCACTGCGGGGAGCCGTGCCTGCACTGGGGCCTGCTGTCGGGCGAGGCCTACCTGAACCCGTTGTCCCTCCTGCCCCGCCCGACGCCGAGACTGCTGCCGGCGGCCGGTCGGGGCTAGGCAGTTTCGTTTGGATCAGTTGGTCGTTGGTCCGGGTGTGCCGTTGACTGATGCGCAGTGGGCGCGGATCGAGCCGTTGCTTCCGGACCGG